>NZ_JBMFJI010000015.1:0-31307 GCF_049973875.1 Acidilobus sp. | reverse complement strand
CCAGGGGGCTGGGAGAGGAGGGCAACCCCCAGTGAGGGGTAGGGGTAACGGGCCTAAGGCCAGGCCCGCGGCCTACCGCTGGACGAGCGGAGCGGGGTGGGCGCCCTCAGCGCCCGCCAGCTGTGAGGCGGTGAAGGTGAAGGCGGTAAACCGCGAACCGGTGAGCCGCCCTGGGGGAGCCCCCGCCCTTCAGGGCGGGGAGGAGGTCAGGGGGGCCAGCTCCGTGACGTTAAACGCCTTGACCACGTAGAGGTAGTGTGTAACCCCAATGACCTGGCCCACCACGTCAACCCTGAGGGGCAGCTGCGTCAGGTTGGCGTTCACGTGGGCCCCCTCGCCTATGACCACCAGGGCAAATATCACGTGGTGGGTCGCCTGGGTGCCGTTGACTATCCTCAGCACGGCCACGTACGTGGTCTGGTTCACGGCGAAGAGCAGCTCGCCCCTGAACTCGTAGACCTTGCCCACTATGTTCTGTGACTCCACGTAGGCGTAGAGCTTCTCGTCAAGCCCTATTATGAGCTCGTCAGCCCTGTATATGTCCCTGCCCACGGCGGCGGCCGTGCCGTGGCCGCTGGAGGTCAGGTTCTCGGCTATCCCAGCGCTCTCGTTGGCAAACTTTATGGACTGGTTTATGTACTCCAGGGACAGGTTGTCCTCCCCAACTGCGTAGTAGTGAAGGGCGGTGAGCGTGACGTTTATGGCCTTGAAAGTCAGGTTGAGGGCCTCCTCGCTCAGGTTGGCCTCGCTCCCGGTGAGGTAAGCAATAAGCGACTCGACCCTGCTGAGGCTCCTGTTAATTCCCACTAGCGCCTTCACCTGGGCGCCGTAAAGCATGACCCTGCCGGTGGCGTTGGGGAAGGGCTCAGCCATCGGGGCCCTGCTCTCTATCTCCTCGACCGCCCTGGCCAGGCCCACGAGCTGCGCGGGCGTCGCGTTGGCGGCTGAGGAGTTCAGCTCCTCCTCGAGCTCCTTAACCACCTCGTCGGCCACCTGCGAGGGGCTCACGTTGGCCTCCTGCATGTAGGACCAGTTGGCCTCGAGCTCGCCCCTGGCCTTGTGGAGCTCCCTCACGAGCCTCCCTATCATGGCGTGCTTGGCGTACGTCGACACCCTGACGCTGAGGTTCGCCAGGTAGCCCTTCAGGTCGGCAAGTATCTCGGCGGCGCCGCTCACGTTGCCGCTGGAGATGTCCTTGAGGGCCTCGTCCACCTGTGAAATTACGTACGACCTCTCAGTTGAGTTTATTGCCGGGGAGCTGTTCACGAACCTCTCTATGGCGAGCAGCTGGGCCTCTATGCCGTAGGCCGGCGGCATGTAAGTTGGCTTGACCCCTCTGGCCTCGGACGCTATGTACTTAAGCGCCTCCAGGCAGAGGTCCTGGGCGCCGGTGTAGTTACCGTTGTTGTAGTAGCTGAGGGCCTTGGAGTAGAGCTCCTCCGCCTGGGTGGCGTTGATCCCAAGCGACTTGCCCACAGCTATGGCCCTCTGGGTCAGGTTTAGTAGCGCCTGAGCCTGCCCCTGGCCCGTCCCCTGGGCCTCCCCCACTCTTACCTGCAATAGTAGGGGGGCCCCGAGGGCCAGGGCCACCAGGGCCACAAGGCCCATGGCAATCGCGACCTTCAAGCTTCGCTCACCTCAGGCCTGAAGTTGTCGGGCAGGCCGTATTAGGGACCTGGCGGGATTGGCTTCCCGCCCCTTCCCGCGCTGTCCCGGGAAGAACTTATAGCTTTGCCTAAGGCCTTCGCAGGAGGGCCGAGAGGCTTAGATGGACTTGACGGCCTCAAGGGCCCTGTCTGCGTGCTCCTCGGCCTTCTTCAGGTTGCTTATCACCTGCCTCACGACTCCGTCAGGGCCTATAACGAAGGTGACCCTTGAGGCCGTCATAAGCTTCAGGACGCCGAAGGTCTTTGAGACCTCCTTGGTCTTGTCGCTCGCCAGGGGGAACTTGGCCCCGTACTTCTCGGCGAACTTCTTAAGCGTGTCGACGCTGTCGACGCTGACGCCTATTACCTCGGCCTCAAGGGCCTTGAACTGGTCGTAGAGCTCCGTGAACCTCTTCAGCTCCCTCGTGCACCCCATGGTGAAAGCCTTGGGGAAGAAGTAGAGCACCAGCTTCTTGCCCCTGAAGTCGGAGAGCTTAACCTTGCCAGCGGTGGTCTCAAGCTCCAGGTCTGGGACCTGGTCCCCAACCTGAACCATATATCTCACCGAACACCTTTTCTGAAGGGGAGTATTTAAGCGGAGGTACAGCTGGCGGGGTGTTAATAGGTGGGATGAGCCACAACTTATTTACCTTGCTAAGTAAATAGTAGAGAGGTGCCAAGGTGTATACAATGTCGTCCGGCGAGAGCGTAGAGCTGCTCAGGTCGAGCGTCAGGGAGTTCGCGGAGAAGGTGATAAAGCCCGTGGCCAGGGACATAGACAGGGACAACGCGGTACCGCCTGATGTGATAAAGCAGGTAGCGGACATGGGCTACTTCGCCCTGAGGGTGCCCCAGGAGTACGGGGGGCCCGGCCTCTCGACCCTTGAGTCCGTCGTGGTCGTTGAGGAGCTGGCAAGGGCTTCAGGCGCCGTAGCTATAATGGCCACAGTCTCGGGCACCATGGTGGCCTACCCGCTCGTGCACTACGCAAACGATGACATAAAGAGGAGGTACCTTGAGAAGCTGGCCAGGGGCTCCATAGGCGCCTTTGCCCTCAGCGAGCCCTGCTGCGGCACCGACGCGGCAGCCATAACGACAAGGGCCGAGAAGGAGGGCGACGAGTACGTGATAAACGGCAGGAAGACCTGGATAACCAACTCGCCATACGCGGACTTCTTCCTGGTGGCCGCCAGGACCGGCACGCCCGAGCAGAGGCACAGGGGCGTCTCGCTGTTCGTAGTTGACAAGGGCTCCTGCGTGGAGGTTTCAAAGCTTGACATGATGGGATACAGGGGGAGCGGGACCAGCGAGGTGCTATTCAAGGACTGCAGGGTACCCGAGACCAACATGGTTGGCCAGCTCAACGGCGGCTTCAAGATAGTCATGGACGCCCTCAACGAGGGAAGGGTGGTCACGGCGGCCACGGCCCTTGGCCTGGCGGAGGCGGCCTTCGAGGACTCCCTGGCCTACGCCAAGCAGAGGGAGAGCATGGGGGTGCCCATAGCTGAGCACCAGATGGTCCAGTACATGCTGGCCGAGATGAAGATAAGGGTTGAGGCCGTGAAACAGCTAATCTACGAGGCGGCCCGCAGGGTTGACGCCGGCGACCCCGAGTACCCCATGTGGAGCAGCATGGCTAAGCTGGCCGCGGCCCAGTGGGGCGTCGACGTGGCCCGGATGGCCGTCCAGGTGGAGGGCGGCTTCGGCTACAGCAAGGAGAGCCTGGTGGAGAGGATCTACAGGGACGTGAAGATGGTTGAGATAGGGGACGGCACGAACGAGGCCCAGAGGCTGGTTATAGCCAGGAGCCTGCTGGGCAGGATAAGGCCTGTCAGGCAGGGCTAGCTCACTGGGTCGACGGCTTCAGGTACTCCTCCCCCATCACGGCCCCGCAGAGTATGGTCATGAAAACTATGGCCATGGTTTTTATGGCGTCGTCAACCTTGGCTATTATGGCGGCCTCTGCCGCGCCCTGGGAGGACTTTATGTAGGACTCTATGGAGCTTATGGTAGCCACGACGTTGAACGCCACCTCGTGGAGCCTCTTCACGCTCGGCTGGGCCACCATGGCGCTCACCAGGGGCGCCAGGTCCCTCACCTGGGAGGCCAGCTGGGAGACGACCCTTGACCTCACCTCGAGCCTTGAGGCCATCTTGGCCGCGTCAAGCAGCGTGTTCCCCACGACGCCCAGGAGGGCGGTGCCAACTATAGTGCCCTGCAGGTTCCCTTCGGCGCTGCCGCTGTTCATGGAGCCAACCACGTACCTCATGATCAGGTGCTGGTACTTCGTGAGCTCGTTTGTGGCTATCGAGAACTGGTCCTCGGCCACCTGAACCCCCTCAGCCACCTGCCTTAGGAGCTCCGCTATGTTTGAGACCGCCGAGCCCAGGCCCTTTATGGCATGCTTGGGGTCCGCCTTCGAGTCGTCCAGGACTATCTTCATTACGGCTCTGTCCCTCTCCACCTCAAGCAGCTCAAGTCCAAGGAGCCTCATGGAGGCCTCCTTGAGGACCTGCATGGCCTCCGGGCCCATGCCCCTCAGGTCTATGGTGGCCTCGTTAACATTGTTGACGTAGAGGCACGTGAGGGCCCAGGAGACCAGCTGGGGCATGACAAGCTTGTAGGCCTCAAACTCGTAGGCGTTCCTGTCGCTGCCCGTGTTGGCCGGGACTATCTTAAGCCTGTCGCCCTCGTCAACTATGTAGATCACGTCGCCGGCCTTAAGGCCGTGGGCCTCTATCCACGTGTGCGGCAGCGTCACGACAAGCGACGAGGCCCCGAGCTTCTGGAGCTTCCTTGGCGTTATGTTCAAAGTATCAACCCCGTATATACTGGACCTTGCTACCTTGTCTATGCACGTGAGAAGTTTTAACGTTTACTTAGTATTTTTACCTAAAATCGTTTCAGTGAGAAAGGGTTTTCAAAAAAGTTATGGAAATATCGAGCTGCCCCTCATGGGGCATACTTCTTAGCCTCCTCGACGTCCTCCTTAGGCGTCTCCCTGAAGGTGAACCACCAGTCGTAGCCCTTGAACTGGGTGAGCCTCAGGGACGCCTCATCCATGCTTGCGGGCGTTGGGTTGAGCAGGTCGTCCTTTACTATCTCGTTGTTAGGCCAGTTGGCCGGGGCGATGGCGCCGGTCTTGTCTATCAGCTGGAGGGTCTTAACGACCCTCAGTATCTCCTTCACGTTCCTGCCGAGCTCCAGCGGGTAATATATTATCGCCCTTATGGTTGCCTTGTTGTCAACAAAGAAGACGGCCCTTACGGTGTTGGTCGCGCTCTGGGCGTGGAACATGCCCAGCCTCCTGGCCACGAGGCCGAGAGGGTCTGCAATTATAGGGAACGGCACCTTTATCTTGAGGTTGCGCTCTATCCACTGCACCCACGATATGTGGCTCGGGTTGCCGTCCACCGAGAGGCCTATGAGGCCCGTGTTGAGCCTCTCGAAGTCAGGGTAGTACAGCGAGAAGCTGTAGAACTCGGTCGTGCAGACAGGAGTGAAGTCGGCCGGGTGGCTGAAGAGGACGAACCACCTGCCCTTGGAGGTGAAGTAGTCGGGCAGCTTCAGCTTCCCGTGGGTAGTCACCACCTCGACCTCTGGGAACTTCTTCCCTATGAGGGGCATCCTCTCCTGGGAGATTACCTCCGAGGCCGACATGGTCGGTCGCGCTTTGCCGTGCAGGAAATCGCTAAAAGCTTTTCTCTATGTAGAGAATGGTTTAGTATAGCCGCAACTTTAAGGCCATCGGTCAGCGCAACAGCGGCGCGCAGTCATTACTAGCGCATAAAGGTCCCGGCCCCCTGCAGGCCGCGGGGAGCAAATGCTGCTGGGCGACGCCGCCAAGGGCCTCATGACGGGGAGGCTGACGAGGGGCTGCGAGCTCTGCTACGCCGGCCTCAAGGCCGTCATATTCATAACAGGCGTCTGCGACGAGAACTGCTTCTACTGCCCCGTCGACAGGGACAGGTTCGGCAGGAGGGTGATGTACGTAAACGACGAGAGGGCCTATGACATCAATGACATAGTAAGGGAGGTGGAGAGGCAGGGGGCCACCGGGGCAAGCATAACTGGCGGGGACCCGCTCGCGGACCTGCCGCTGACGCTCTCCCTCATAAGGGCCCTGAAGGCCACCTTCGGGCCGGAGTTTCACATACACCTCTACACGCCGGGGAGGCACTCAACCCCGGAGGCGCTGCTGGCCCTGTGGAGGGCAGGCCTTGACGAGATAAGGTTTCACCCCGTCAGCAAGAACTACTTGAAGGGGATAGAGTACGCCGTCAAGCTCACGGGCATGAGGGTGGGGGCCGAGATGCCCATAGCCCCGGGCCTCGAGGGCTGGGTCAAGGAGGTCATAAAGTTCGTGGACTCGGTCGGGGGGCACTTCGTCAACCTTGACGAGATGGAGTTCGCCGAGCCTAACAGGGAGTCCCTCAGGCTCAGGGGCCTCAGGCCCGACGACTCAAGGGAGGCGGCTGTTAAGGGCTCGCTGAGGGCGGCTGTGGAGGTGCTCTCCTGGGCTGAGAACAACGTCAGGGTGCCGGTGCACTTCTGCCCGGTCTCCTTCAAGGACCTGGTCCAGGTGAGGAACAGGTACAGGAGGACCGCCTCAAGGGACCTGAGGTGGTACGAGGTGCCGCTGAGCGACGGTACCGTTGCCAGGGGCGAAATAGTGGGCGAGGACGGCGACGTTATAGGCTACTTCAGGCCTGGGGAGCAGGTGAGCCTGCCGAGGGGCGCCGTGGCGAGGGTCGTGGTCACTTACCCGACCCAGGCCAGGTCGCCCGTGCTCTGCGAGGCGGAGTCCGAGGACCCCGTTGAGGCCTTCAGGGAGTGCTCCTCCGCCGAGTGAGGCCTCAGCTAGGTCCCACTGGTAGGGATTTATCCTTCACGTGTCGCACACTGAGGGGTTAAGCGTTGAACGTGGTCAAGGCCCTCGTGGAGGAGTCGCTGCCGAGGGCCAGGGGCAGGACGATAAGGAGGGTGGCCGTGGGCAGGTACGCCTACGTGGAGCTCGACGACGGCAGGGCAGGGCTCGCCTACGTTGACTGGGACTGGGTCAAGCCCAACAGGGACCCCTGGAGCCCCCCTAGGTCGGCGGAGGAGGCGGTTGGCCTGGCCCTCTCCTACGACCCTGTTATGGCAGCCGTGGGGGTCGCCACCATAAACGCGCTTGTAAACACCGGGGGCCAGCCGGTTGACCCCCTCGACCTGGTCAAGGTGAGCCCTGGCTCAAAGGTGGCCATAGTGGGCTACATAAGGCCCTACGTGAGGAGGCTCGCCGGGACGGCCAAGGTGTACGTCTTTGAGCTGTCCCCCTCCGAGGAGGACTTCGTGCTGCCATGGTACGCCGAGGAGGAGATGCTGCCCCAGATGGACCTTGTCATAGCCACCGGGGTGACAGTGGTCAACAAGACGATAAACAGGATAGCCGAGCTCTCCAGGGGGTCCCAGCTCATAGTCGTGGGCCCCACGACGCCCATGCTCCCCGAGGCCTTCGAGGGCGTCACGGGCGCCCTGGGGAGCTCCATAGTGGTCGACAGGGAGCAGGCCTACTCGATGATAACCATGGGCTATGGGGCCGGGGCCCTGCTCCACTCTAAGGTCCTGAGGAAGGCCGCGGTCCAGCTCTAGTTTCTCTATTAATAGAAAGGTTAAAATAATACCTCTTGTATACAAGTTTAACAACTGGGGGATAGGCTTGAGGCTCCCCCTCGTCAACCTGAAGGAGGTCGCGGGGCCGGGGCCCTACACCGCCAGGCTAGAGGTGACCCTGTGGCCTGGCCTGGTGGAGGAGGTCAGCGTGCCGAGGCTCTCGAGGCAGCCTGACAGGGCGTACTGCAGCAGGCTCGAGGGCCTTGAGGCCAGGAGCTACGTGGTGACCCTCTGCAGCTCTGGGGAGCCTTTCGCCTCCGTCTACCTCTGCCCCCCTTGGATCAGGGCCTCTTCAGGTACCACTCGGCAAACGCCCTGAGGGCCCTGCCCCTGTGCGACATGGAGTCCTTCTCCTCGACGCTCATTTCAGCGAAGGTCCTGCTGTGCCCCTCAGGCACGAACAGCGGGTCGTAGCCGAAGCCGCCCGAGCCCCTGGGCGACTCAGCTATGGAGCCGCAGACCTCGCCAACGAAGGTCCTGACTCCTTCCTCGTCAGCGTAGGCCAGGCCGGTCCTGAAGCAGGCTCTCCTGTTGGTGACGCCGCTGAGGAGCTTCAGGACGCCGCTGAGGCCGACCTTCTCAAGGAAGAAGCTGCTGTAGGGTCCTGGGAAGCCGTTAAGTGCTTCTATGTACAGGCCCGAGTCGTCGACTATGAGCGGCACCCTGAACTGCTCGTAGGCGTGCCTGGCGGCCACCTCCGCTATCCTCACGACGTCCTCGTCCTGCACCTCAAGCTTCTCGGCCTTTATCTGCTGCAGCTCTATGCCGTAGGGCTTAAGTATGAGCGATGCCTCGAGAAACTTCCTGTCGTTGTGCGTCACCATGTAGAGCCTCCTCACCCCTCTCCCCCCTCCCCAGCCCACACGCTCCTCCTTGAGGCGACGTACCTGCCCCTCATCTCCACCTCCCTGGCCCTCCTGCTGACCTCCTCCGCCTCCCTCTCCCCCACAGCCCTTGAGTAGCCCCTCATGAAAGCCTCCATGAACCTCCCCGCCGCGGAGGGGTGGGTGCTGGTGACGGCCTCCCTCAGCAGGTGCACGTCCACGGCCCTGTCCTCCAGCTCCGACGAGAAGTCGGCGAGACCAAAGTCTATCAGGGTCACGCCGCCGTCGCTCACCACCATGTTGGACGTCGTGGAGTCTCCGTGAACTATGCCGGCCGAGTGGAGGAGCCCCAGCTGGAGGCCGGCGTCCTCAGCGAGCGACTCCCAGCCAGGGGAGCCCACGAGGTCCTTGAGGGTGGGCCCTCTGACGTACTCCATCACTATGAGTCCGAGCGACGGGAAGACCGCGTAGAGCCTCGGCACCCTGACGCCCCTGGCCAGGGCCACGGAGAGCACCTTGGCCTCCTTGAGGGTCCTCTGGGCCCTGAGCCTCGAGTCCAGGGCCGGGTCCATGTAGGGCTTGCTGACCCTGAGCTTGTATATCGCCTTCATCCCCATGAAGTCCCCCAGCCTCACCTCCGACTCCGCCCCCCTCTTGAGCAGGGTCAGCGACGAAGCCCAGGACCCTATCATAGAAGCTTCCCATACCAAGGTACCTCCACCTCGTCGAGCCTCCACCTCTGGTTTATGAAAGCCCTCTCAGGCTCGACGTGCACCCCGCTCAGGTGCGCCAGCAGGCCGGCCAGCGATATCATGGCCCCGTTGTCGCCGCTGTAGTAAGCTGGTACCCCCCTGTAGGTACCGCCGTGGAGCCTCGCCATGGAGTCGAGCTTAGAGTTGAGCACCCTGTTGGCGGCGACCCCGCCGGTGAGCACGACGTCCCTCTTGCCCGTGTGGGCCAGGCACCTCTCGGTGACCTCGACGGCGGCTGAGAAGGCCACCTCCCTGAGCGTGTAGCAGACGTCCTTCAGCTTAGCCCCCCTCCTGAGGGCCCTGAGGGCTGCAGTCAGCAGCCCTGAGTAGGAGACGTCCTGGCCCTTCACGACGTAGGGGAACCACCCTATGAACTCCCCTCCCTCGGCGCAGGCGTCAACCACGTGGTTGCCGTTGACCACGTACGGCGGCCCCAGCTTGACCTCCCTGGCAAACGTGTCGAGGAGGTTGCCGAGGGCCATGTCAAGGGTTTCGCCGAACACCCTGTACCTGCCCTCAACGAACGTCGTCACCGCCGTGTTGCCGCCGGAGACGTAAAGTATCACTGGGTCCCTCAGCCCCGTGGTGTACCTCGCCACCTCCAGGTGGGCCACGGCGTGGTTCACGGGGACCAGGGGCACCCTGAGGGCCGCCGCCATCGCCCTGGCGACCGTGGCCCCGACCCTCAGCTGGGGCCCCATGCCGGGGCCCAGGGCGACCGCTATGGCGTCCAGGTCCTTAGGCGTGAGCGAGTTAACCGAGAGGGCCTCCTCAACGACCTCCGCGGCCACCTGGCTGAAGAACTGGGCCACCTCCCTGGGCAGTATGCCGCCCTGCTTAGGTACGTAGTTCCTCCTGGCGTCCTTGAGGAGCTCGGGCCCGGCCGGGGTCCACCTGGAGACCCCGACGCCGAACGTGTGCGCGGTCGGCTCTATTCCAAGTACAATTACTTCACTGTTGGACGACGAACTCCGTGTAGCCGCAGTAGCCACAGTGCCACCTCTCGACAGGCTTCAGGTGGTGGGCCATAAAGTTGCCGCACTTGGGGCACTTCTTGTTCTTCACCTTTATCGTCATGTTGTTGTAGTCGACCTCGTAGAGCAGGTGCACGTAGGCCTTTACCTGCTTCGCCATCACTTACCGCCCCCTGCCTTGGTCTTGGCCTGCTTCTTCTCTGCCTCGCCGTGCCTTGCAAGGACGTACTGGGGCTCGACCTTAACCGCGTCTTCGTGGCTGTCATAGACGTGAACGTGAACCTTAGATATGCCGACGCCGTAGCTGGTCTTTATAGTCTTAACGTAGACCGCTCCAGCGTCCCTGTTGTAGGCCTTTGCAACCGCCTCCCTTATGGCGCTCCTGGCGGGGGTCGACTTGAGCTCGTGGTGCGCTAGCGCCTCCACCTCAGTGCGCTTGAGGAGGTCGTTCCTCCTCTCCGAGAGCACCTCCAGCCAAGAGCCGTCTCCCAGGTCAACCCTCTTGGCCTCTGGCATGCCTGGCACCTCGCTTAGGCCTGTCACCTGGGATTTTAACCCTTGAGCACTCTGGCATGCCTGGCAGCTCAGCTTAAGTATTGCGGCCAGCTAAAGTCAGAGGGGACCTTTATGAGTGAGAGCGGTCATCCGGCGATGACCCAGGACGCGCTTTCCTCCAGCTACGGCGGCGAGTCCATGGCTCACATGAGGTACCTGATATTTGCAGACATAGCTGAGAGGGAGGGCTTCAGGAACGTGGCGAGGCTCTTCAGGGCAATAGCCTTCGCGGAGCAGGTGCACGCCAGGAACCACTACCAGAGGCTTGAGAAGCTGAAGGCGCCCCTGAAGGTCGTGGCCGAGGCCCCCTTCGGGCCAGGGGACACCGCCAAGAACCTCGAGCTCGCAATAATGGGTGAGAAGTTTGAGGTGGATGAGATGTACCCGGCCTACATAGAGCTGGCGAAGATACAGGGGGACAAGGCCGCCGAGGTCAGCTTCAGGTACGCGCTGGAGGCGGAGAAGATACACCTAAAGCTCTACCAGGAGGCCCTGGAGCACGTAAAGAAGGGGGAGGACATGCCTCTCGACGGCTACATCTGGATATGCCCCGTCTGCGGCCACACGTACGTGGGCAAGGAGCCGCCGCCCAAGTGCCCCATATGCGG
This sequence comes from Acidilobus sp., assembly GCF_049973875.1. NCBI lineage: Archaea > Thermoproteati > Thermoproteota > Thermoprotei > Acidilobales > Acidilobaceae > Acidilobus > Acidilobus sp. The sequence goes on along the minus strand of NZ_JBMFJI010000015.1, from coordinate 20,293 downwards.
CGCCCTGGGCAAGGACTTCGTGAGGTTCTGACGGGTCCGGGGGGATTTGAACCCCCGACCTCCGGCTCCGAAGGCCGGCGCGCTGGTCCTGGCTACGCCACGGACCCCTGTCTACAAGGTGGGACAGGGGACATTATTTCTTTTCAGTACTCCACAGTAACGTAGGCCGGGGCCCATGATCTTTATGAAGAGCCCTTGAATGTATTTATGCTCACGCATCAACAAGCTTCAGTCTTGGTACGGGGTGCGTCTTGGCAAAGCAGGTCCAGTGCAACTCGATAGGCATCTCAGTGAGGTTCGGCAACGTGACATGCTACGACGACGGCAGCATAGTTGTGGAAGGCCCCGCGGTGCTCTGGGTCTCCAAGGCGCTCATGGGGGTTGACGGCAGGTCGAGGAAGGTCGGCGCGGTGCAGAGGGCCATAATGGACGCCATCTCCAGGGGGCTCCACACCAGGGAGGAGATAGCGGCGAGCGTGGGAATATCCATAGGCTCCCTGGGGTACTCGCTGACCTCGCTGGTGAGGAAGGGGCTGGTCATACTGGTCAAGGCCACCGCGGGAGGGCCCTGCAGGTCCTACTACTTCCTGCCGGGCCAGGACATACAGGCTTACCTCACGGCCAACAGGCTCGTGCCCTGCCGCAAGTCTTCATGAGGGCACACTGCTGTGTACATATTAACTTCACTTGCCCACCCGCGTCACAGGCGCAGCTGATGAGGGCCGACGTGCCGGTTGAGTGCGTGGTGGACGCCCACGTTCACATGCCGCTGCTCAGGGAGAGGGGCGAGGTCAACAGCTACATAAGGGGGCTCGTGGAGAGCGGCGTCGGCGGCGCAGTGCTGCTGGGCATACCGCCGTTCAAGGAGATACTGGCCTCCATATCGCTCGAGGAGGTCAAGAGCGAGCACGAGAGGGTGAGGGGCCTCATAGAGAAGCTGGCCAGCGACATAATGGACCAGCTGGAGCCCGAGAGCCTCTACCTCTCGGCCGTTAAGCTATCCGAGAGCTTCTGCTCCTTTGCAAGGCACTCCGAGCTCGCCGGGGTGGTGAACTTCCCGGTGATGTACCCTGCCAACCTGAGCCTGGGCCCGGACGAGCTGGCAAGGCAGCTCGAGGAGGCAGTCTCCCTGGGCTTCAGGGGCTTCAAGGTGATCTCGACGCTCTTCCTCAAGTACCTCAGCTCGGAGCAGGTCGAGGTAGTGATAGACGTGGCCGAGAGGAAGGGGGTCCCAGTCGTGGTCCACGGGGGCTGCGACCCCGGCATATGGGAGCTGCCTAAGTACTGCAAGTACGGCGACCCCTCAAGGCTTGAGCCGCTACTCTCCAGGCACAGGGACGCCACCGTTATAGTGGCCCACGCCGGCGGCTACAGCGCAATAGCCCCCGGGGTCTTCTTCGAGGAGGCCCTCTCTCTTGCCAGGAGGTTCGACAGCGTCTACGTTGACACCTCGGCCCTGCCCCCGCAGCTGGTGCCCGTGGTGCTCAGGGACTTCCCTGCCGGGAGGGTCCTCTACGGCTCCGACTACCCAGCCGTTGCGAACTCCAGCCTGAGGGAGTACATGGAGGAGGTCTTCATGACGCTCCTCGCCTCGGGCTGGAGGGGCAAGGAGCTCGAGGGCTACGCCCACGGCGTCGCCGAGGAGGTCCTCAAGGCATCCTGCGTCACGCCCCTCTACGACCGCGTGGGGCTCTGACGTCATAAAAGTGCTTTTTAAATTATAAAATAGTGGGAATATTTACATATAAGCCCACCATAGAAATCTTTTAAACTAATCCAATAGTGTATACAAGTGAACAGAGGGAGGTGGAGTCCTTGTCTGAGTCGCAACAGGAGGTAGAGCTCCTACCCTACGGTGAGAAGTACCACCCGTACCACAACAAGTACGTCGACTTCTGGAGGCAGAGCCTGGCCGACCCCATAAAGTTCTGGGACGAGAGGGCAAGGGAGCTCGTGTGGTACCGCACCTGGGACAAGGTGCTCGACGACTCCAACCCGCCCTTCTACCGCTGGTTCGTCGGCGGCGAGACCAACGTAAACCTGAACGCCCTGGACAGGTGGATGAACACGCACGTGGCCAACAAGGTCGCCTACTACTGGGAGGGTGAGGACGGCGTCACTAGGGTGCTCAGCTACAGGGACCTGTTCCGCGAGGTCAACAAGTTCGCCAGGGCGCTGCAGGACCTCGGCGTCAAGCCAAACGACACTGTCACGATATACCTGCCAATGATACCCGAGCTCCCGATATCAATGTTAGCGGTCACCAGGATAGGCGGGATACACAGCGTGGTCTTCTCCGGCTTCAGCCCGTCAGCCCTGGCGGACAGGATGGTTGACGCCAAGTCGAGGGTCGTCATAACTGCCGACGGCTACTGGAGGAAGGGTAAGGTGGTCGAGCTCAAGAAGAACGCCGACGAGGGCGTGAGGCTGGCCGAGGAGAAGGGAGCAAAGGTCGACAAGGTCATAGTTGTCAGGAGGCTGGGCAACCAGGTGGCCTGGAACGAGGGCAGGGACGTCTGGTACCACGAGCTTGTCTCAAAGTACCCTGAGAACACCTACGTTAAGCCCGTCCCGAGGAAGGCTGACGACGTCCTCTTCATACTGTACACCAGCGGGACCACAGGCAAGCCAAAGGGGATAATGCACAGCGTGGGCGGCTACATGGTGTACGTCTACAACGTGTTCAAGTGGAACTGGGACATAAGGCCCGAGGACGTGCACTGGACCATGGCGGACGTGGGCTGGATAACCGGTCACACCTACATAGTCTACGGCCCACTGCTCAACGGCGCAACTGAGGTCATGTACGAGGGCGCCATAGACTACCCGCAGCCCGACAGGCCCTGGCAGATAGTGGAGAGGTACGGGGTCACGATATTCTACACGAGCCCGACCGCCCTCAGGATGCTGAGGCAGTACGGCGACGAGTGGGTAAAGAAGCATGACCTCTCGACGCTGAGGATACTCGGCACGGTGGGCGAGCCCATAAACCCCGACGTCTGGAAGTGGTACTTCGAGGTGATCGGCAGGGGGAAGTGCCCGATAGTGGACACCTGGTGGATGACAGAGACAGGGGCGGCAATGATAGCCCCGGCCCCCGGGATATCGCTCGTGCAGCTCAAGCCGGGCTCGGCCACGTTCCCGATGCCCGGGATAGAGGCCGACGTGCTTGACGAGGGCGGGAAGCCCACGCCGCCAGGCGTCAAGGGGTACCTGGTCATAAAGAGGCCGTGGCCCGGCATGCTGCTCGGCGTCTGGGGTGACCCGGAGAGGTACGTCAAGACCTACTGGTCAAGGTTCCCCGGCTACTTCTACGCTGGCGACTACGCGGTCAAGGACGAGGAGGGCTACTTCTGGCTGCTTGGCAGGGCCGACGAGGTCCTCAAGGTGGCCGGCCACAGGATAGGCACGGCGGAGCTCGAGGACACGCTGATAAAGCACCCCGCCGTCGCCGAGGCGGCCGTCATAGGCGCCCCTGACCCGATAAAGGGGGAGGTGCCCGTGGCCGCGGTGGTGCTCAAGGCGGGCTACAGGCCCAGCGAGGAGCTGAAGAAGGAGCTCATAGACATGATAAGGACCAACATAGGGCCCATAGCGACCCCCCAGGCGATACTGTTCGTCAGCAAGCTGCCAAAGACTAGGAGCGGCAAAATAATGAGGAGGCTGCTGAAGGACATAATGGAGGGCAGGCCGCTGGGCGACACGACAACCCTTGAGGACCCCACTGCCGTTGACGAGCTCAAGAGGGCCTGGGAAGAGTTCAAGGCCCAGATGAGGTGAGACCTTGAGCCAGGACCAGCCCTTCGCGGACCCCAGCTCCCTGGGCCTCTGGGGCTTCGCCCTGACGACCATAGTGCTCAGCCTCCACAACGCTGGCCTAATATCAACTGCGGGGCTCACCCTGGCATACGCCTTCTTCTGGGGAGGGGCAGCCCAGGTCTTCGCGGGCTGGATGGACTTCAAGAGGGGCAACATGCTCGGGGGCACGGCCTTCAGCACCTACGGCCTCTTCTGGATCGGGCTGGCCATGGCCTTCGTGCTGGGCAGCTGGGATCCCTCCGTGTTCAGCATGAGCGGGGCCGAGCTCGGGGCGTGGTTCGTGCTCTGGGGGGTCCTGACGTTAGTTTACACCGTGGGCGCCTACATGGCCAAGGCCAGGGTGCTCACCTCGGTGCTAGCCCTGCTGACCCTGACCTTCTGGGTCCTGGGCGCGGCGTTCTTCTCCGGCAGCGTAACCATAACCAGGGCAGGGGGGTGGATAGGCTTCATAACCGGACTTGACGCGCTCTACCTTGGGGCCGCCCTGCTGATTAACTGGGTAGCCAGGAGGCAGGCGCTGCCAACCTAAGGCCTGTGGGCCTTATTTATTTTTATAAATAGTTTTTAACTTTTTATTTTGTAACTCCTTTACTTTATCGCCCAAGGGGCTCTCCCACAGGAGTGCCAGTAACCATGATCTCACGGGCCCTTTTTCCTCAATTTATATATTTGTTATCTTGCATTTTTAGCGCGGTGGACCCTTGAGCTCCTGCAGGAGGGAGAGGCTCGCCGCCCTGGGCAGCTACTCCATTGAGCTCCTCTGCCCCGAGGATGCTAAGTACGTGGTGGAGTTCTACTCGTCGCTGGACGCCTTCTCGCTCTACTACAGGTTCCTGGGAATATTCAAGGACTTTGAGGGGCACGCCAGGAGGCTCTTCTCGGGGCAGTGCAACTACGCCATAGGCGCATTCCTTGGCAATGACATCGTCGCCCTGGGCGAGGGCTTCTCGGACTGCAGGAGCGCTGAGCTTGCCTTCGCCGTGAAGGAGGAGCACAGGAGGAGGGGGCTGGCCACAGTGATAGCCGCCCTGCTGATACTCGAGGCCTACAGGAGGGGGGTCAAGACCATGGAGGCCTACATGCACGGGGACAACTACGCGGCCATAAGGATAGGCGAGAAGGTTGGACTTAACCTCGAGTGTGAGGGCGACGTCTATCATGGTAAGGCTGAGGTGACCAAGATAAGGGACAGGTGCCTAAACGTGATAAGGGAGAAGGGGGGCTCCCTGGAGCCCTGGTACCTTGAGGCCATAGCCTCTGTAAAGCCTTAGGCATTTAACCCCTTGGACCCCAGCCGCGTTGGGATCAGGATGGGAAGCAGGGTCGCCATGTTCTCTGGCGGCAAGGACGGGCTGAGGGCCGCCTCGCTGGCCTGGCCCGTCGACATCCTCCTGTTCCTTGTGTACGACTTCCCCGAGCCGAGTCCCCACATAGAGAACGTCGGCGCTACCATAGCCGAGGCCTCGCTCATAGGGAAGCCCATAGTCGTCGCTAGGCTTGACAGGGGCAAGGAGTTTGAGGAGACCGCCGACCTGCTGAGGAAGCTGAACGCCGACAAGCTCATAGCTGGCGACGTCTTCGTTGAGGACCACCTCAAGTACATGGAGTCCCTGGCCTCGGAGGCGGGGGCTTCGCTCCTCGAGCCCCTGTGGGGCCAGGACACGCTGGAGATACTCATGAAGGACCTCGAGGAGGGCTACTCCATGAAGGTCCTGGGGGCCAGGACAAGGGCGCTGAGGAGGGCCGTCGGCGAGGTAGTGGACAGGCACAACTCAGAGTGGTTCCTGTCCCTCGTCAAGAGTGACGGGGCCGACCCGCTGGGCGAGAAAGGTGAGTACCACACGGTCGTCGTTAACTCCCCGCTCCACAGGGCCCCGCTCAGGACGTTCAACGTCAGGAGGATATCCATGGAGTGCTGCGACATAGAGGTCGTGGCGGCCCCGTTTAACCAGGCCGCCATGAGCTCCTACGTGAGGGCCTTCGGCACGCCGTAGCCTCCCTAGCCTCTATAGGCTTATGAGCCTTATAGGTAAATTACCTACCTTACGTTTTAATGTGTACTGACCTCCTCCCCGCCCTAAAGGGCGAGGGCTCCCTTAGGGCGGATCACAGGTTTGTAGTTTACCGCCTTCATTCTCATCACTTCATAGCTGGCGGGGATTACCCACCCCGCTCCATTCGTCCAGCGGTAGGCCACGGGCCTGGCCTTCAGCCCGTTACCCCTATCCCTCGCTGGGAGTTGCCCTCTGCTCCCAGCTCCCTGGGACTCGGGGATATGTAGAATATTTATTGCACCATTCAGATCCGCATTCATAACTTTCCCCATGCGGGGACACCTAAACAAACCACGTTTAACACGCCCACCCTCGTGGGCTTCCCCGCATAGGGAACAAGTCTTAGAGGTGTAGGATTCTTCTACTTTCGTTATCTTAATCCCCAATTCCTCTCCTATCTCCTCGAAACGTTTAATGACGTAACCGTAGTTCCAGAAGTTCACAGTGAGCTTATTGCCGTGGTTCTTACTAATCCCCTTAGGATAACCAACAATAACCTCACTTATCCCTTTTTCCCTTAACTCCTCCATAACCTTCCTGGCCATACTGTTTAATGCGTGTTTCAAGAACCTCCTCCTCTTATCGTAAAGGAGTTTAAGCTTCCTACTCCTCTTTTGCTTATGTCTAGCTAAAACTTTCTGAACTTCACTTATCCTCTTACCATAATACTCATATTGTGCAAGGACACTGCCACCCTTGAAAATATACCATGTGCCATCCTCAACGTAAACAGTAGCTAAGTTAACGATCCCTAAATCCACTGAGGCCCTTAAATTACCCTTGTTTTCAGCGGTATTTTCGACTTCAACTGGAATATGAGCATACCAGCTCCTCCTAGCCTCATCGTAAATTACCTCTAGCCTACCCTGCTTCCCATGCCACTTAAGTTTCCCCTTAAACTTCAGCGAGAGCTTGAAGTCCTTCAGATAAATAATCCTCTTATTTTCATTTACCTCATATCGGTCGTTCCTAATAATGACCATTAGCTTATACTTCCCATTTTTGTCCTTCCAATAGCTTGGAGGCCTCGGTTTGAACCACTTTGGTAATTTCCCCTCCCCCTTCTCCTCGATTAGGGAGAAGAAGCCCCTCCAGTCCTCGGCGTTCTTCCTGGCAACCTGTTGTGCATTGACCTTTAACACTTGTTTGTACTTTTCATACACCTCCTTTTCTGTCTCTGCGAAGTCCACCCTCTCCCCTTTCTTGAATTGTTGCGTCCTTAGCCAGTTTACTTCATTCCAACATTTGGCAGTTACTACAGCTAGTTCCTTGAGCTTCTCATGCGTGTTTTTGTTAGTAATGAGTTTAACGACGTTAGTCCTCTTCGTCCTCTTTCCCCCACTGCTCCTCAACGTATCTCTTTATGGTTTCACTCGACACGTCACCAGCCGTTGATACGGCTCCCAGATCCCAGGGACTCGGGGGTATGTAAAGCCCTTATCGGACGTCCCCTTACGGGGACACGTTTTATTCTACAATACTTTAAAAACACTATAATTTAAAAGCTTTACCCCGCCCCTGGAAGGGGCGAGGCTTGTTGTTCTTTTAGTCAGCGGGAGGGAGCCTTTTATAGCTGGATAATCCCAGGGGTTAAGTGGGTTCGGTTTTGGGAAATAGTCGCAGCTCGATCTCCACGGCCGCCCTGGCGGCCATAGTTGTTGTAATAGTCGTTGTCGCGGTGGCCGGCCTCGCTATATATTACACGCATAGGCCCTCGAAGGTCACCACGTCAACAACGCCGACGCCAACAACCTCAACAACAACCTCAACGACGTCAACGAGCTCGCAGCAGGTCACGCTGACGATAGCGACCTACACCGGCGCGCCGCAGCGGTTCCTCAGCATGGCCGCACAGCTCTTTGAGCAGGAGCACCCCGGCGTTGTAATCAAGGTCGACGCCTACCCGTTCACGGAGTACATAACAAATGAGCTCACCGTCCTGAAGGCAGGCGAGAGCTCCTATGACATAGTGACATTCACTCCCACCAGCGCGAGGCTGCTGGCGCCTTACGTGGTGCCGCTGAACTCCTCGGTGATAAACACCAGCGACATTCTCTGGCCGGCTGAGAGCTTCGGCGGCGTGATATATAACGCCACCACCAACACCTCAGAGATGGTGGGCGTGGCCCCCTGGGTCTCGAACGTGCTCATAATATATAACACCAAGTACTTTGACAACGCGACGCTCCAGCAGGAGTTCTACAATGAGTACCACATGCAGCTGAACCCGTGGACCTGGCACAACTGGACCGTTGTAGTTGACGTGAGCCAGTTCTTTGTCAGCCACAACATAACCAAGTACGGCGTCCTAATAATGGACGGCACGGCCGGCGGCGACCTCGACTCGAGCTTCGAGTCCATATACGGCTGGTTCTACATAAACAACCAGAGCCTCAACTGCGGCACAGTACATGGAATACCCGGCTTCGGCATAGAGTTCTACGGCTGCTACCCCAAGGGCTGGACATACCCGTTCCCGCCGCCAGCGATAAACACCTCGGCCGGGGTCCAGGCCCTTGAGATACTCAGGGAGCTGGTCAGCTACGAGCCCTCGCCGACGGTGTTCCAGGTGTCCTTTGACAACACGCCTGAGCTCTTCGCTGAGGGCTACGGCCCCGCGGCCGTGAACTACGCCTCAAGGCTCGCCGCCATACTCGCCCAGAACGTGAGCCCAAGCGAGATAGGCCTGGCCCCGCTCCCGGGCAACTACTCCATGGCAGGGGGCACATACTTTGGCATAAGCAGGTACTCGCAGAACAAGCAGCTAGCCCTTGAGTTCCTCCAGTTCGTAGAGTCGCCGCAGGTGCAGGAGGAGATGTTCCTGAAGCTGGGCCTGTTCCCGATATCGAAGCAGGCCTACAGCGTACTGCTGTCGAACTCCTCGGTGCCGGCCTATGAGAAGAACTGGCTGCTCGCCAACGAGATCTCAGCCGAGTACGGCAACGCGTGGGAGCCACTGGTACCGGTAACCCTACAGCTCGGCAACGCCCTCGGCAACGCGCTGCTGAACTACCTCGAGAACCCGACCAGCCAGAGCCCGCAGCAGGTGCTCAACTCGGTGGCGGCGCAGTACATAAGCATACTGAAGTCGTACTACGCCTCAACCACGACCTCCTCTTCGTGACTGGCACAATATTACAGTCTTTTCATTATCTTTTTTCCTTTTCCACTCCAGGCGGTCAGCTCCTGCCCCTTATGGCCGACGCCACGGCGCCGGCCACCACTAGCCATATCATAACCATGTATATTGCCCTGAGGCCGCGCACGAAGCTCACCGCGCTGGCGGCCTGGGTCGCCGGCAGCCCCGTGAATATGGTCACTAGGACCCCCCTTGGAATGTAGGAGGCCGCCAGGGCGCTCGCAAGGGCCAGGCTCAGCGACTGCCCCGCGAACCTCATCAGGTTCAGCGTGCCCGAGGCCACTGATAGCCTCTCCCTGGGGGCCGCGCCCATAACTGACGCAGTGTTAGGGCTTGAGAAGAGGCCCATGCCGACGCCCAGGAGCACGGCCCTCCACGTTATGTCCTGCAGCGACGCCCTCAGGCCGAGCTGCATGAGGAGGGCCAGGCCAACAGCTATTATTGCCATCCCGGCGGTGGCGAGCGGCCTCGCCCCCACCCTGTCTGAGAGCCTCCCGCTTATGGGGGAGAGGACTACCATGGCCAGCGACAGGGAGAGCAGGGCCAGGCTCACGTATATGGGCCCTATGCCCAGGACCTCTATCATGTAGTAGCTGAGGAAGAAGGGCACGAAGAAGTATCCAGCGTAGTTCAGGAGGGCCGCCATGTTCCCTGCGGAGAAGGGCACTGACCTGAAGAGCCTGAGGTCCAGGAGGGCGCGCGGCCCAAGCCTCGACTCCCTGACAGCGAAGGCTAAAATGAAGGCGAGCCCGGTCGCCAGCAGCGAGAGGTACTCAGGGGACCAGCCCTCGAAGGCCCCGGCGGTGAGGCCCATGAGGGTGAGCCATATCCCTGCGGCCGCCAGCAGCCCCCCGAGCACGTCTATGGGCTCGTCAGCGCGCTCCGACTCCTTAAGGTAAGCCTGGGACAGGGCGTAGCCGAGGGCCGCCAGGGGCACTGTGACCAGGAAGACCCACCTCCAGCTCGGCACGCCCGCTATGTACCTGAAGCTTGTTATGGCTCCTCCAACCACGGGCCCCACAGTCGTTCCAGTGTAGACTGCAAGCGTCCAGTAGCCGAAGGCCTTGCCCCTCTCCCACGGCGGGTAGGCCTCGGTAATTATGGCGCCGCTGTTGGACAGTATCATGGCGGCCCCGAGGCCCTGCACGGCCCTCCAGGCGTCGAGCTCGAGGCCGTTGATCGATAGGGCGCACATTACTGTGCCGACAGCGAATATCAGGAAGCCGGTGGTGAACACCCCCTTCCTGCCCCGCACGTCGCCGAGCCTGCCGAAGAGCAGGAGGAACGCCGAGAGCGAGGCCAGGTACCCCACGGGGACCCAGATGGTCTCCAGGTAGGTGGCGTGCGAGCCCCTGGCTATGGCCGGCAGGGAGACGCTGACTATGGTGCTGTCCAGGGGGGTCAGGATGGCCGCAAATGAGGTCACTACTGACACTAGCCTGAGGTACTCCCTGGGGTACTTCCAGGGGCGTGACAAGGCGGTTACCCTGTGAGGGACCTGACGAACTCCTTGGCCGCCTCGTCCAGCCTCCTGGAGGCCTCCCTCAGGGCCTGCTCCTTCATGTCCCTCAGGGACTTGAGGTACTGCTCGTAGCTCTCCTTAAGCTTCCTGAGGGACTCGTCCTCCTTCCTCCTGAGCACGTCGTCTATGGAGCTCAAGGCGACCACACTCTGGCCTTGGGTCCCCGAGTTTTAAAGCGTTGGCGTGGGCCCAGGTAATAACAGGCCGTGGCGTGCACTTTAGAAATTAACTAGCTTTTAAATAAAAAGAACGCTTATATATATTAGAAGCTTTAGATTGCTTTTCAACATATATTTCATTTTAATGCAATTTTTTAATAAGTTGTTAAACGATATTTATAATTATAACGTATTTGGTGTAAAATTGCTGTTTGCAGTCACACTCAATTTAGTCAAATAACCTTAGTGAGGTGAGGCGTAGGTTGATAACATACACGGCCCCCATGTGGGTGGGCCTCATAATAGGCTTCATAATAGGGGCCGCGGCGCCTATTGCCCCAGAGGCTATCATGACCGCGTTGAACCCCACGTACTGGACCGTAGGGCCCAGCAGCATCACTTGGAGGTTGTTCGAAGTAGCGTCTGGGCTGGGCTGTAGGACCGCTACTGCAAGGCTTATGGGGGCCAAGCCGCTGCTGTTGGGGTACCAGGAGAGCACGCGAGGCGTGGCCTCATAGTAGTAATTGTACCAGCAGCGCCCCAGCTGTCCCCCTAGGGCTGAGGTCGTGTTTGTGATGGGCGCTGTTGTCGTAGTAGTCGTCGTCTGAGCCGACATGACGGCGCCAGCGGAGGCGGCCCTAGGCCTGGGCCGCCCAGGGCCGACTATGGCCTTGAAGGGGTGGGACACCTGGACCCCAAGCACGGCGCCTGAGCCGCTCAGGGGCACGCTGAGGTTCAGGGGCTCCAGCTGGGGCTCTATGGCCAGCTCGACGCTGCCGTTGGGCAGGTCTATGGGGTACATCACCCAGACGATTATGGATGGCATGAAGGAGGTCAGGGCGCCGGGGCCGTAGTACCTCAGCCAGTCCTCGGCCCAGGCGAGCAGCTTTGACACGTTTATGTTGATCTCGCCTCCGGTGCCGTTGAATATAGGTATGAGCTCGGTGCCCTCCGCGTCGGCGCCCAGGCCCACACGGAGAAGGAGGCGTTGGTTATCTGAACCGGGTCGCCGCCCCTGATGTAGAAGGCCCTTATGATGAGCCTGCCCCTCACCAAGGCGCCGGGTAGCACGTAGACCCCCGTGAGAAGCGCCGAGGCCGCGGTGACAATTATTATGAGGACGGCGGCGGCCCTGGCTGTCAGCGAGGCCCTCCGGCGGGGGTAAAGGAGGAGGGACACCGGAAGCACGCCCCAGTGGTGGCCCCCGTCTAGCGTTAAAAACTTCATCGGAGAGTTGTTTTAGCCCGCCGGCGGGCATCGCGCAGCCAAAGTGACGGCTCAAAGCCGCTGCCCTTCAGCGCTGCCGTGCCCTAGGCCTCCGCCTGAGCAAGAGGCCCTCGCCTCTTATATGCTGCCATTATATGTTAAAAATTCCATATGGGAGACCAGTAGGAAAATTGCCGCGCCTTAAGCTCCAGGGCTCGCCGCCAGGCCTGGGGAGCCCCTCTTGGCCATGTTACGCTTAAAATATCCCTGCCCCCCAGTTCCTTGGGAAGCTGCTTGCGCTTAACGGCCCCCTACGCGGCCTACATAACGGCCTTTGGGGTAGTCCCCTTCTTCGCCACGTTCGCCCTGGTCGGCCTTGACTTCCGCTCGGCCCTGGTGGCCCTAAGGCTCGTGCCCGTGGGCCAGGTGTTCCTCAACACCTTCATACTTGCCGTGGCCACCTCAGTGCTCGGCACCCTGATAGGCCTGGTGGCCGCCGTGGCCGTTGACATGCTTGACGTGAAGTACCAGAGGCCGCTCTCGCTGCTGACGGTGCTCCCGCACACGGTGCCCTTCGTCTCGGCGGCGCTCATATGGTCCATAAGCCTCTACGGCGGCGGCTGGGGGTGGTTCACCTACCTGCTCCACATAAGCTTTGACCCGCTCTACCTCGCTAACACGGCCCTCTACGGCGTCATACTGGTCAGCGTCTGGGGCGCAATAGCGTTCCCCTTCATAATAATATACGCGACGCTCAGGTCCATACCGCCCGAGATAAGGGAGAACGCCATGATAGACAACATAGGCCTCTCAAGGTACTACGGCGAGGTGGCCATACCGCTGGCGAGCAAGGCCATACTGATAGCCTTCATAATAGAGCTCGCCTTCAGCTTCGGCGCCTTTGACGCGCCCTACGTGCTCACCGGGGGAGGGCCGGGCTACGCTACCACAACGCTGGGCATACTCACCTATGAGGCCGTGTACAACCTCAACAGCTACTCCGCGGGGGCGCTGATAGCGGCTACAATAGCCGCCCTGGCGACCGTCCCAGCCATGGCCCTCTTCAGGGTCCTGAGGAGCAGGCGCGCCCTGCTGCCCGCGGTCAGCGTGAGGCTGCCTGACCAGGCGTTCAAGGGGATAATGCTGGCAGTGCTCTCAGTCATATTGTTCTTCAACGTGATGCCCATATACTGGATGTTCCTCGTGGCCTTCAGGCCCAACACCCTCGACTTCAGGTCACCCCCGGTCATGATACCAGTGAAGTTCACCAGCGCGTTCTTCATGCAGGCGCTCAGGGGCTCCGTGCCCTACATGGTCAGCAGCGTGGTCGTCAGCGTGGCGGTCGGCGTGATAGCAGTCCTCCTTGCCTCCGGGGCCTCATATGAGATAGCCAGGGGCAGGGCATGGGGCTGGCTGCTGCCCCTCTCCATATACCTCTACGTCCTGCCCCCCATGGCTTTCGTGATACCCCTCTACATAGCCTTTGCCAAGGCGCACCTGCTCAACACCTGGTGGGCCCTTATAACTGCGATGCCCCTCGGCTACGTGACCTACGCCCTGTGGATAATGAACGGCTTCTTCGTTGACCTCCCAAGGGCCTACGACGAGGTAGCTGACCTGTTCAACGTAAAGGGCAAGTTCAGGAGGCTCATACTCCCGCTCTCCAGGCCGGTACTCCTCTCAACATTCCTGCTGGCCGCCGTGGGGGCCTGGCACGCCCTCTTCTACCCGCTGATATTCTCAGCGACCCCGTACAACTTCGGCTTCCCGCCCCAGGGGGCCCAGACGGTCACCATATACGCGCTGACCGCGATACAGGAGTCAACCATAGACTGGGGCCTGCTGGCCTCCATGGCGTTGGTCGCCGCGCTGCCGCCCATGGTGCTTGACATAGTGTTCCTGTCGCTCATAGCCAGGGGGAGCAGGGCCAGCGGCCTCAAGTTCCTGTGAGGCCCCGAGGGCCAGGGCCAGGACGGCCGCCAGAAGCCCTGCGGCCCCCGCGAGCCAGAGGCCTGAGACGAAGTCCATGGCTGACCACGCCGCCACGTACTCAAGGTAGAAGGCCCTGGAGGCCGCCGCGGCCTCGGCCTGGCCTTCCCCAGCGCGTCGTAGGCGTAGTAAAACGTCATGGAGACCACGAACCAGCCGACGAAGTTAGTTATGGGAACCCCGTAGTACGGCCCCCTCGTCTGCCAGACCCATAGGTGGCCCTCTATGGTCAGGAAGGGGTCGAAGGCGAGGTCCATGGCAACCATGGCCAGGGAGGCCGCGAGGTAGCTGCCCGTGGCGGCGAGCGAGTAGAAGCCAAGGGAGGCCCAGAGGAGCGGTATGTAGACCGGCACCCCCAGCACCTTGAGGCCTAGGCCGTTCGTGTAGTAGTACTTCCCGAAGGGGAGCCCGTAGTGCACCCCCAGGAACTCGAAGGCATATGATATCGCTGCCGAGGCCGCGAGGAAGTAGAGGGTCCTCCTCCAGCCCAGCTCCGAGTAGGACGCCAGCAGGTAGAAGGCAACGAAGAAGATGGGGGCTGACACAACAGCTGCGACAAGGCTGAGGGGCCGCGGGACGTCAATGACTGACAGGAACAGGAAGGGAGGGTATAGGGCAGAGAGGCTCCAGGCTATGAGTCTAATTCTGTCCAAGCCAGGGCCCCGTCGACGCTGCATTGTTTGAGTTAAAAGGTCACTGGCTGAGGCTAACCTCAAGCACGTCCCCAGGCCTCAGCGTCAGCTCCCTCGAGAGCCCCAGCTCGCCGTCCTTCACGTAGCTCAGCGGCACCTCCGAGCCGTTGTACTTTACTGACGCCCTGCAGCCCTTGGCGTCAAGCCTGAGCGACGAGAGCCTGAGGCCGGGGCCCTCGACTACCTTCAATGAGAGGGAGCCGCTGCAGCCCTCCCTCCTGTAGCTGACGCTGAGCAGGTTGCCAGCTACCATCACTGGGCCCCTGAAGCTGGGGCCTCCCAGCCTAGGGGCTATTGACAGCTCCCCGCGTACGCCGTCATAGGTCGCCCCGGCCAGCGCGTTTGGTATCGTGAGGGCCGCCAGCGGCCTGGAGTAGTGGCCGTCGCACTCAATGTGGTTGAAGTAGAGCCCCCAGGAGCGGTACCTGTTATGGACCGACCTGAGGACCTCCATGGCCTCCTCGACCATGCCCTCGTAGAGCATCTGGGAGGCGACGCCGAACTCGACGCCAGTCCACGGCGTGTCGGCCTGCGACGACACCCTGTTCAGTATCTTGGTGCCGTTGGGCTCCTCTACGTCACCCACCATGGATGGCCTTGGGGTGCCCGGGTAGGTGCCGTTGAGTAGTCCCTCCCACCTCCTGAAGTTGGCCCTGTAGACCTCCCTGAGCGCCGACCTCACCTTCTCGCTGTCAACGCCGTCGCCGAGGCCAAGCACCTGCAGGTACCACTCCCCCGTGAGCTGGGCCGAGAGGACCGCCCTGTCCCTCAGGCCGCTCTCGGGGTCGTACCAGTCGTCGAAGTAGCTGCCGTTCCACAGCAGCTTCACCAGGCTGTCGTAGGCCCTTGAGGAGAGCTGCCCCAGCTCCTCCGCCCTCTCCAGCCCCTCCCTTGAGGCCGCCTCGGCCGCCGCCCTGAGCGAGGCCGCCCAGAGGTCCCCGGTGAAGGAGGCCACCCCGAGGAGGCTGAAGGTGTCAAACGTGTTCACGGAGTTCATGACGAACTCGGGGCCGGAGAACAGAAGCTTCACCACGTTGCCGCCGTAGAAGCCGGGCACAAGGCCCTTCTCTACTGCCTCCTGGGCGACCCTTGAAAGGCCCTCGTAGTCGGAGGGCATGTAGTGCTCTATGAGCCCCGTGCCCCTGCTGTCGTGCTGCCTCCTGGTGCCGTCTACTACTGTCAGCACGTCCCTCCAGAGTGACCTGAGGTACTCCCTGTCGCCCGTGGCGTAATACGGCAGGAGGGCTATGAGCAGGAACTCTGGCATGAGGTCGTTCCTGTCGTAGCTGTCTATCAGGTTAAAGGACGCCCTGAACGAGTGGGGCACCCTGCCCGTCGGGTCCCTGCCGGTCCTCCTCACTATTTCAGCTATGGCCTCGGAGAACTTAGCCTGGTCGTTCTGTATCGACGGATCCTTCCTCAGCATCTCCCTGTAGAGGCTCATGTTCTCATGGAAGCCGAGGGCGAAGAGCTCGTAGTAGTAGTGCTTGTCAGGCCTGAGCACGTGCCTGGCAACGTCCTTAACTGCGGCCTTTACCAGGTCAGGGTACATGTTGACGACCCCTGCGAAGGCCCAGAGGACCACGTCAACCGTGTTGATCCCGCAGCACCCGGGCCCTCCCTCCCACAGGCCGAAGTGGCCGTCCCTCGTGAGCCAGGAGAGCTTCGGGACGCTGGTCAGCTGGGCTGTTACCAGGTCAGGGATCCAGCCCTCGTATGACGCGTCGTACATGGAGTCCGAGAAGGCCTCCAGCCTGGCTATCAGCTCGTGCTTTTTCTCGAAGACGTATGAGATCACCTGCTCCACGTTGCTGAAGAAGTTCTCGTAGTAGTGCCCCACCCTCTGGCCCGAGGCGTCCACGTGGTTGGGGAAGTACCACGCTATGGCCCAGTAGAGCTCCTCCGAGGACCCGGGCGCCAGCTCTAAGGGCCTTGTGGCCACGGCTGAGAAGACGTCAAGGTCTGAAGTCATGCTGGATGGCCCGGTGAGGTCGCCGTCGCCCCTGAAGTCAACGAGGAGCCTCCTGAGGAAGTTAACTAGCTGGGGCCTGTTGGAGGCGTCAACTGACCCCACGGCGCCTGAGGAGGGCTGGCCAAGGGACGCCACTGCCAGGGCCCCCCTCGCCATTGGGTGCATCTCATCGACGCAGCACGCGCTCATTATAGCCGCTGTCCAGTCCGGCCCCTCCCTCACCTCGCTTGACGGCCTGCCCCCGGCCGACCTTGCCGGGTTCCTGGCCACGGCCATTATTGACGCCTTAACCCTCTGCCTCCCCCTGTTGATCACCCTGAACCTAAGTATGACGGCCGGCGTGGACGAGACCTTAAGGTCTCCCGGCAACAGAAGCGAGTACGCGTCAAGGCTGACCTCGACGCCGAGCTCATCCAGCAGCGAGTCCCTGTAGCTCAGCGTCACCCTGGGGTACCTGACTTCCATCTCTGTGCCCTCAACCCCCTTGGCCCAGGGCAGGTGGTACGGCTCAGCTACAACCCACGGGCCGCAGCCCCTGTAGGTGTAGTCCTCCGCTGAGCCGTACCAGAGCCCTGTGAACAGCCCCCTGAGGAGGGGCTCCTGGCCCTCGGGCTCAAGCCTCAGGAAGAACACGAGGTCGTCGGGGTTCATGAACCACTGGGGCTGGCCGTAGCCCGCCCAGGGCCTGTTGTTGAATATCAGCCACTCCCTGAACCTGCCGTCGGGCCCCACCTCAAAGGAGCCCGTGCCGAGGCCTCCCATGGGGACGCCTGCCAGGGATGTGTCATAATATGATATGCGCAACTGTACACGCCACAGAGAAGGGTAACAGTAAATATATAAAAATTGGCAGCGTAATTAAGGTCTAAGCTTCACCTGGGAGCCCAGCCTGATGCCCTCCTCGAAGGCCGCCAGGTTCTTGTCAGCCATGGGGAGCTCCTGCACCTTGGCCCTTATCCTCTCCGGCTCAACGAAGCCGTCCAGGGCCCCGGTGCCGATGAGCGCGCCGAGCATTACCATGTTCTCGGCCAGGTAGCTTCCGACCTTCTCCGCTACCTCCCTCGCCGGTATCACCGCGTACCTTATTCCGGCCCCCTTCAGGGCGGCCTCTATCTGCTGCCTCTTCAGCGGCCTGAGGCCGGGCGTGGGCGGCATCATGAGCGTGTCAGCAGTCAGCAGGACGCCGCCCTGCCTCAGGTAGGGCGCGCCCCTGACCGCCTCTATCATCTCAAAGGACAGCACCACGTCCGCCTCCCCTCTGGGCACGAGGGGTGAGTAGACGTCGCCAAGCCTAACGTGGACCTCTACAGCCCCTCCCCTCTGGCTCAGCCCGTGGGTCTCGGCGACCAGAGCCTTGCAGCCTCCCTCCACCGCCGCCTCGCCGAGCACCCTGGCGGCGGTTATGAGGCCCTGGCCCCCGACCCCCGTCATGACTATGTTTATCCTCCTGCGGCTCACATCCATGCCTCCTCCCACCCCTTGCCCTCCTGGACGACCTTAACTATGGCCTTGTACGGACATATCTCAGCGCAGACGCCGCAGCCGGTGCAGAGGCTCGGGTCTATCCAGGCCTTCCTGTCGTCCTTGACGAATATGGCCGGGCACGAGAAGGCGTTGTAGCATATGCCGCAGGCGGTGCACTTGTCGTCCTCGACCTGGTAGAGAGGCACCTGGACCTTGGCCTTCCTGGCCCTCCTCACGGCGTCGAGGGCGCAGGCCCTCCTGGCCACTGCAACGGCGGGCCTCCTCTCCTTGACCACGTACTCCAGGGCCTCTGCTATTGCGTTGGTGGCGCCGTTTATATCGAAGGGGTCAAAGGTGACGACCTTCTCTATGCCTATGCCCCTAGCTATGCCCTCTATGCTTATCACAGGCGCCTCGTCACCCATGGCTGTGACCCCTGACCCCGGGTCCGGCTGCTCGCCGGTCATTGCGGTGGTCCTGTTGTCGAGCACCAGCAGGAGCATGGGGGCCCTGTTGTACAGGGCGTTTATCAGCCCGGGTATCCCGGCGTGGAAGAACGTCGAGTCGCCAATTATCGCTATGGGCACCTGGTCCTGGGCGGTGTGTGCCAGGCCGTTGGCGGCTCCGACGCTCCCTCCCATCTCAATTATTATGTCCTGCTCCCTGAAGGGCTCGTAGAGGCCCAGGCTGTAGCAGCCTATGTCGCCGCTGTATATGGCCTTGAGCCTAAGCCTGTTGACGGCCCTCCTCAGGGCGTAGAAGGTAGCCCTGTGCGGGCACCCCGGGCAGAAGGCGGGGGGCCTGGGGGGTATCTGGAGGTCCACCTTGTATAGCCTCGGCTCCTCCGCGGGCAGTCCAAGGAATGACCTCACGGCCCTCCTGACGCGGTCAAGCGTGAGCTCCCCGGCCAGGCCCACGAGGTCCTTGCCGTGGACCTCGGGCGTCAGCCTCTCCTCCTCGAGGGCCTGCTTCAGCTGGCCCTCAACGACAGGCTCAAGCTCCTCAACGACTAGGACCCTTTTTACGTTGGAAAGCGCGTCTATCACAAACGACCTGGGGAAGGGCAGCGGCGTGGCTATCTTTACTACCTTAACCTTGTCCGCCTGCGGGCCGAGCTCGGAGAGGGCCTCCTTGACGAAGCCGTAGGCGACGCCGTCAGTGACTATTGCAACGTCGCCGTCCCCCTCTACCCTGTTGAACTGGCCAAGGCCGGAGAAGGTCTTCCTTATGTCCTCCCACTTAGATATGAGCTTCTCCCTCTGCTCCCTTGCCACGGCCGGCACCAGAGTGAGGCCCCTGGCCCTCTCAAACTTGCCCGCGGTCCTGGGGGGCCTCAGCGGGCCCAGGACCACGGGTCCCCTCGTGTGGGACACCCTGGTGGTGATGACCATCATGAACGGGTGCGAGAACTTCTCGCTGAGGTCGAGGCCGAGCACGGCGAGGTCCTTGGCCTCCTGCGGGTCGCTGGGCGTCAGCACGGGCACGTAAGATATTAGGCCGTAGTACCTGTTGTCCTGCTCGTTCTGGCTGCTCCACATGCTCGGGTCCCCTGCTACGAAGACCAGCATGCCGCCCCTGACGCCGGTGTAGGCTATGCTCATGAGCGCGTCAGCTGCCACGTTGAGGCCCACGTGCTTCATGGTGGCCATGCTCCTCACTCCAGTGAGGGAGGCGCCGTAGGCGGCCTCAACGGCTACCTTCTCGTTGGAGCTCCACTCGACGTAGATGCCTGCCTCCTTGGCCACGTCGGCCAGCGACTCTATTACTTCAGTTGAGGGAGTACCCGGGTATCCGGCAGCGAAGCCGCCGCCAGCCTCGAGGAAGCCCCTGGCCACCGCCTCGTTGCCCATCAGCAGGGCTGTACTCCCAGCCCTACCCAGTATGCGATACAATAGCGGGTCCCAGGTAGCTATGGCGGCTGGAAATTAATTAGTTGTGTATTAGCAAAAAAGTTTTTGATCCTACTCCTTTAACATTGCGGGCCAAGGCTAGCTCTCCTGGGAGCCCTCCTCTTCAGCTTCTCAAAGCTGTTCAACCTCTCGCTCGCGTCCTCATAGGTGGTGCAAATGTAACGGGAGTAAGTCATTATTAATGATTAGTGGTCGGACGATTAAAGTCAATAGTATAATATTAATAGCCTTTAATAATGTTAAAGAACAAAATAAGAAAAACTTTAAAATCAGGCATAAACATCAATTGCATTTACAGTAATTTTCTTAGTTTCTCTTCATATTTTGCTTTTAGTTCTTCATATTTTGCTTTATCTATTCTTCCATAT
>NZ_JBMFJI010000014.1:0-31753 GCF_049973875.1 Acidilobus sp. | reverse complement strand
ACGCCTCCATGACATCGACGCTCACGTCAGAGATAGGCAGCGCCGAGTCCACACTGAGCGGCTACATAGCTGGCAACTTCAGCGCCGTGAACGCCTCACTCAACACTGTGGAGACAGACATAGTTAACCTGGGAGGCCAGCTGGGCGCCGTAGCGAGCAGCGTGGAGTCCATAAAGGGCACCGTTAACACCGTGGCCAGCGACCTCAGCGGCATATACTCGTCGCTGCAGAGCGTCAACAGCACCGTGAGCTCCGCCGCCTCAACGATAAGCGGCGTGGCCTCGAGCCTCAGCTCGCTCAGCAGCACGGTCAGCTCAATGAGCAGCACAGTGAGCTCCATAAGCTCAACTGTGACCAGCATGAGCTCAACGCTCAGCAGCGTGAGCAGCACGGTCAGCTCAATAAGCAGCACGGTCACAAGCATGAGCTCAACCCTCAGCTCGCTCAGCAGCACTGCATCAAGCGCTGAGAGCGAGGCCCACAACGCGGCGTCAACCGCGGCCTCGGCCGCGACCTACAGCCTCGGCGCGCTGATAGTCGCCATAATAGCCCTGGCCCTGATAGCCTACGTGGCCTTCGCCAAGTTCTGAGGGCCCCTAACTTAACCTTACTTTTCTTTTTCTTCCTTTTTCATGATTTTATTTTTACCTTGTCGTTGTGGGCTTTCCCTCTATGCAGCCCGGCAAAGCTCCACTTATTTAACCCCCCGGGCATCAAGGCAACCCGTGAGGCGCTTTGGCCAGGAGGCTGTTCGTCCTGGGCCTTGACTCGCTGCCGCCGTACGTCCTCTACGAGGGCCACGACGGAGGTGGCTTCAAGTTCATAAGGGAGCTGGTCGAGGACTCCGCCAGGTACCTCATGAGGACCTGCCACCCCCCCATAACTGTGCCCGCCTGGATGGTCATGTTCACGGGCAGGAGCCCGGGAGAGCTGGGCATATACGGCTTCAGGCACAGGAGGCCCGGGACCTTCGACTCCTACGTGGTCACGTCGCAGGACGTGAGGGAGCCCGCCATATGGGACGACCTGGGCAGGAGGGGGCTCAGGTTCGGCCTCTTCGGGGTGCCCCCGACCTACCCTCCCAGGCCTGTCAACGGCTTCATGGTGACCGACTTCAACACGCCTGGCCCTCAGAAGCCCTACACGTGGCCCCCCTGGCTCAGGCAGGAGCTCCAGTCCAGCGTGGGCGACCCGGTGTTCGACATAGTCTACAGGACGGAGGACAGGGACGCGGCCAGGAGGGACCTGCTGGCCATGGTTGAGAACCACGGCAGGATAGTGAAGTACCTGGCGGAGAGCAAGGCCTGGGACGCCTTCATATACGTGGAGATAGGCATAGACAGGGCCCACCACGCCTTCTGGAAGTACTTCGACGAGAGGCACCCCAGGTACACTTACCACGAGGTCTACAGCAGGGTGATACCTGAGGTCTACAGCAGGGTGGACTCATGGCTTGAGGAAATGGCCAGGGGCCCCCTCAGGGACTCGATAATAGTTATAGCCAGCGACCACGGCACCAAGTCAATGCACGGGGCCTTCGCCATAAACCAGTGGCTCGAGCAGGAGGGCTACCTGAAGCTTAAGGAGAGGCCGAGGTCCCCCGGGGCTGACCTCACGCCAGACATGATAGACTGGGACCACACCAGGGTCTGGGCCTGGGGAGGCTACTACTCCCGCTTCTTCTTCAACGTGAGGGGCAGGGAGCCCCACGGCATAGTTGGCAGGGAGGAGCTGGAGGACCTGGTCAGGGAGGTCAAGGGGGCGGTCATGAAGATAAGGGGGCCGAACGGGGAGGCCTGGAGGAACGAGGCCTACGAGCCTCAGGAGATATACCCGGTGGCCAGGGGGGACGCCCCGGACCTCACAGTTTACCTGGACGACCTCAACTGGAGGCCGATAGGCACGGTCGGGTGGCCCTCAAACTACACGGACAGGAACGACAAGGGGCCCGACGACTCCATGCACGACTGGCTCGGGGTGCTCTCCGTGTACGACCCGGAGGGCACGGTGAGCAGGGGCGACATGGGGGTAATAGACATAACCAGGGTCAGGGGGCTCCTGGAGGAGCTCTTGGCGTCCCGCTGAGGGCCCCATCGCAGAGGGGCACGTCGGCCTCCTCTCCCTGGCTTTCAAGGCCGGGTTCTCCACGACCCTCTCAATGGCCACCGAGGTGCCGTCCAGGACACCTAAGGCCATGTACTTTGCCCTTGAGGAGACCGCGACCCTCCCGTCCTCGTCAAGTGGTAAGCACGCCCTCAGGCTGGCCCTGGAGCCTGAGGGGCTCGGCCGAGGCTATAAGCGACCTCCTGTACCTAAGCAGCATGTTGCCGGTGGCCATGAGGCCGCCGGCGGCCCCTACCTTTGCGCCCGGGCCCAGGAGCGCTGCTATTGCAGTTACCGCGGCCGCCACGGCCACTATAAGCCAGTGCGGGGCGTCGTAGGCCAGGTGCCTCAGGGCGCTCCTCGAGGGGGACGCTATGTCCCAGTGCACCAGGTAGTGGTCCCTGTACTCCCTCACGTGCACTGACCTCCCGTCAGGCATGACCTTCTCCCAGTCGGCCCTCTGCCCCCTCGGCTCCGAGAGCCACCTTCTCCTGAAGCCCGATGCCCTGGGGCTCGGCAGCTGGGACTTGAGGAGCGCCAGGTCCCTGTGAGGGGGCATGGAGAGCACGACCTTAACTACGTCATCCCAGTTCAAGCCCTTTGGCCCAGCCTGCCTGGCGCGGCTGCGGTTAATAACCCGTCTCCCCAGCAGGGCCCTGAGGGGCCTTGGCGTCGCTGCTAAGGTACGCCAGGAGGATAATGGGGAGGAGGCTCACCTGGGCCGCCTACAACGCGATGGCCGCGGTGGCGAGGGGCCTCAGGCTGGTCGACCCCTCGAGGGAGGGCAGGCCCCTCGGGATAAGCGCCACCGTGATAGTCTACAACGACCCCGACTGGCTCCCCCTGGCCCTTGAGGACGCGGCCTCCATGGCTGACGAGGTCCTGGTGGTGGACTCCTCGGACCCGTGGGACGAGACCGAGCAGGTGCTTGAGGACGCCAGGTCGAGACTGGGCGTGAGGGTGGTCAGGCAGTAACCCCCCAGGGGCTACGCCGAGGCCAGGGAGCTGGCGCTCAGGGAGTCCAGGTACAGGTACATACTTGTCTGGGACTCAGACTTCATAGCCTTCGAGGGCCTGGGCAGGGCCCTAAGGGAGTTCGTGGAGGGCGAGGGGAGGGACAGGTACGCGCTCCTCTACTGGCCCTTCATAACGCTCTGCGGCGACCTGAGCCACAGGTGCAGGGCCGACAGGCTCCACGAGGAGCACTGGGCCTTCACTTACACAGGGAGGCTCAGGTACCTGTGGGACGGGAGGTTCGAGTACCTCTACGCCCCGCTCTACTACTTCAGGAGGAGGCTCTCCTCAAGCCCCATGGGGCTCCACCTCACGGGGGTCAGGAGGCCCGAGAGGGTGGCAGTTAAGAGGCTCATGCCGAGGGCAGGCTTCTACTCGATGGCCTCGGCCCAGGGGGTTGAAAGGGCAATGGAGGCCGTCAGGGCCGAGGCGAGGAGGCTCTACGGCACGGACGACCTCAGGGAGGTGGGCCTCAGGATCATGGAGGAGGACGCCAGGGGGAGGCCGTGCTTTGACGTGGGCCTCCTGCCTGACAGGGTGCTGAGGCGGGCCAGGGAGATAGGCGTGCCAGCGGGCTCCTGCGGCTCCAACGCTTAAAACTAGGACCAGGACAACGCCCTCGGGAGGGGCTTGCTGCAGGAGGCCGCTGTCGCGGTAATATCGTCGCTGGTCGCCATGGGCTCAGTGATGGCCCTAGAACCGTCATGGATAGCGGTGGCCAGCTCGAGGGGGCTCGTGGGCTCTGACATGAACAAGCCAGACAAAAGGAAGGTGGCCGAGGCGGGCGGGCTCTGGGTCATAGTGGGGGCCTCCCTCGGCCTCCTGGTCATGGAGGCCATAAACACGTTCGTCAACGGCTCGCTCTACAACCCGGTGCCGCTGTTCTCCATGCTCTCCCTCCTCATGCTCACGGGGCTCATAGGGCTCCTGGACGACATACTTGGCTGGAAGAAGGGCATACCCCCCGCGGTGAGGGTGCTGTCAACCATACCCGCCGCCCTGCCGCTCATGATAGCCAAGTACAACGCCTACATAGTTCACGTGCCGATACTTCACGTGCTCTACCTGGGGCTGCTGTTCCCGCTCGTCGTGGTCCCCATAGGCGTCATGGGGGCCTCCAACGCCTACAACATGATAGCCGGCTACAACGGCCTGGAGGCTGGCATGGGGGTGGTGATGCTTGCCTTCACGGCGGCCTTCTCCATAGTCAAGGGCCTCTGGCTCACGGCGTACCTCTCGCTCATAATGATGGCGGCCCTCCTGGGCTTCCTGTTCTACAACTGGTACCCTGCCAGGGTGTTCCCGGGCAACACGATGACTTACGCCGTGGGCGCCTACTACGCCGGCATAGTGGTCCTGGGCGACATAGCGGCCTTCGGCCTCTTCATGTACATGCTCTACTACGCTGAGCTCCTGCTCTTCATAAGGGGCCTCATGCACGGAGTCTACAAGGAGAACTTCGGCAGGGTGGCCCCTGACGGCTCCCTGGAGCCCCCCTACGACAGGTCCTACAGCCTGACGCACCTCATGATAAGGCTTCAGAGGAGGCTCAGGGGCAGGGCCACGGAGAGGGGGGTCACGGTTGGCCTCATGGCGCTGCAGGCGGTAGTCGGCGCTGCAGCCCTGCTGATATTCCTCAGGCTCTCCTGAGCTCGTAGACTATGAAGGCCTCGGAGTAGGCGGCCCTCTGCCTTGAGAACCTCATGTAGCCGTCCGCGTCGCCGGCGACGAAGAACGGCGGGTCAGTGTCAAGCACCTTGACCTGGCCGTTCGAGAAGACCCTGCCCCTGTAGTACTCAATGGGCCTCCAGGTCCAGGAGTCCACGTAGCCGGGCCCCTCCAGGCTGACGTCCTTGGCCTCGTCGAGGCCCAGCCTCCTGGCCAGCTCTGGGGCCGAGACCCTCGCGCCGTCGCTGAAGTACACCCTGTCCACCTCCTTGAACCCGAGCGACAGGGCCAGGGCGTTTGACGGCACGTTCCTCTCGCTCGCCATGACCCTGAACACCTTGCCTCCCGTGAGCTCCATAACGTAGGCCGCGAGCTGCCTCCCGATACCCTTCCTCCTTATGTCGCTGCTCACCCCGATGCCCTCCATCCACACGGCGTCCTCGAGCTGCCTGGCGTGAAGGACGCCGACGATCCTGTTGTCGGAGTCAACTGCCTTTATGAAGTAGCCCTCCCTGAGCCACCTGTCGAAGGTGGCGTTTATGTCTACGTGGCTCAGCTCAGGCGCGCCCCTCAATATTGATAGAACTGCCTCCCTGTCATCGGCAGTGACCCTCGCGAAGGAGACCTTGACCCTTGAGAGCATACGCATCACCTTGGTTTAAGTTGCATACATCTCACGCTTACAGTTCGCATTGGATCTATTTATTTATTTTATTTTTTCCCCAGCGACGGCTGGGGCCAGCATTAAGACTTATAAGGCTTGTATCGGATATTCGAGTTGGGTGAGCGATACGGGCTGGTGGAGGTTTGGGCGGTGGGGCGGAGGGCCCTGGCCAGGCCACGGGCCCTTCTCGTACCTGCCCCCGTGGGAGAGGCCCGGCTGGACCATGGCCTGGTACGGCTACTACGACAGGGACTCGGAGCTCAGGGCCCTTGAGGCCTACAGGCTCTACCTGGAGGACCTCAGGTCGTGGGCGGAGGGGCAGCTGAAGGACGTCGAGAGGAGGATAGCTGAGCTGAAGGGCCAGCAGGCCAATGCCTAGGTCCCTAACCTTTTTTAAGTTCTAGCCCCCCGGACTGAAGGTGAAAGGGGGCTCCATTGAGCGTTAATGTAAATATGCTAAGCAGCCAGCAGATTATAATGACGTTCCACCAGTACCTGCAGAGCCTGCACCTCAGCTTGTCAACCTCGAGGGCCCTGATGGCCTACGCTGCCGGGAGCGCAATAACTGTTGGCGTGACCTTCGTGGTGGAGCTGGTAATAATACTTCACGGCCTCCCCAGGGGCAGGGCCCAGGAGGCCAGGCAGCCCCTGCCCGCAACTCCAAGGGTCTCTGTTATAGTGCCCACGTACAGGGAGGGCGAGAGGACCCTAAGGGCCGTCAGGTCGCTCCTCAGTCAGGACTACCCAAGGGGCCTCTATGAGATAATAATAGCGGCCGAGGCCGACGACCCGACCATTGACGGCGTTCTGGGAGCCCTTGGCCTCAGGAAGGTCAACGGCTCCGAAGCAATAGTGAACGGCGTCAGGGTCAGGCTTTCCCTGGGCGACGGGAGGACCAGGGGCAAGCCGGCGGCCCTCAACAGGGCCGAGTCCATGGCCGCGGGCGACATAATAGGGGTCCTTGACGCCGACGGCGTCGCTCCCCCGGACGCCATATCAAGGGCTGTCTCGGCCCTCGCGTCAGGCTACTCAGCAGCCCAGCTGCCCAGGGAGGTGGCCCTGCCGCCTGAGGCCAGGAGGACCTTCGCCGGGGCCCACATGAGGGCCCAGACGGCTGAGATGAGGCTCTACAACCAGTTCCTGGCGCCGGCCCTGATGGGATTCACCGGCTCCGCCTGGATAACGGGATCCGGCTACTTCGTGAGGAGGGAGGACCTGGAGGCCGTGGGCCTCTGGACCCCCTGGGCCCCCACGGAGGACCTGGACCTCTCGGCCAAGCTGCTCAGCAGGGGCATGAAGGTGGCATTCCTCAGCGGCAGCCCCGTAATAGAGGAGCCCCTGACCTCCATAAGGGCCGTGATCAGGCAGAAGGAGAGGTGGGTCAGGGGGTCAATGCTGGCCACCTTCACGGCCCTCAGGGGCGTCAGGAGGACGTGGCCCCTGCTGCTGTTCCTCATAATGCCCGCCTGGGGCTACCTCATAACCCCGTGGCTGGGCATGCTTGCCGTCGCCAGGCTTCACCCGGAGCTCCTGACCTGGACCCTGGCCTGGTCGGCCGTGTGGCTGGTGCCGGGCGCGGCGTACTACATAAGCGCCGTGGCCAAGGCAGGGAAGGCCGTGAGGCCCCTGCCGGCGGCCATAGCCCTTTACATGCTGGCTGGCCTCGTGGCCCTGCCCAAGATAGTCTTCAGGAGGTACGAGTGGAGGGGCTCAAGGTCTTAGTCTCTCCCTCATGTAGCTGTACGTCAGCCTGAGGCCCTCCTCAAGGCTCACCCTGGGCTCCCAGCCAAGGCCCTCCCTGGCCCTGCTTATGTTGGCGCAGCTCCTCCTTATGTCCCCCGGCCTCGGCTCCCTGAACTCTGGCCTCAGCTCGACGCCCGCCACCCTAGATATGATCCTGAGGAGGTCCAGGACGCTCACCTCCCTGCCAGTGCCCACGTTAAAGGGCCCCGTGGCCCTCCTCCTGACGGCCTCTAGGAAGGCCCTGGCGACGTCGTCAACGTAGACGAAGTCCCTTGTGTTAAGGCCGTCGCCGTATATCACAGGCCTGAGCCCCCTTATGGCGGCCTCCATGAAGTTGTAGATCACGCTCGCGTAGGGCCCCCTCCTCATCCCTGGGCCGTAGACGTTGAACAGCCTCAGGTAGGAGGACCTCAGCCCGTAGTCCCTGTAGGCCTGCTCGGCAAGCTGCTCGTCAAAGAGCTTGGTGAGGCCGTAGAGGCTCTTGGGCCTGAGGGGCGCGCCCTCCTTAACGGGGACCTCGCTCACGTCGCCGTAGACCGCCGCGCTGCTGGCAATGGCTACGTAGGCGTCAAGCCTCCTGGCCATGTCGAGGACCTCCTGGGTGCCGAGCACGTTGGCCCTCACGGCCCTCGAGGGGTCCTCCCTGGCCTCCACGACGCCTGAGACAGCGGCCAGGTGAACTATGGCGACCTCGTCGCCCCTGGCCATGGCTTCCACGCCCTCGAGGGCCCTCCTGTCCGAGACGTCCCCCACTACGAGCCTTGCCCCGGCGGGCACGTTTTCCCTGGCGCCCGAGGACAGGTCGTCAATCACTATTACCTCATGCCCCTCGCTGAGGAGGAGCCGGGACAGGTTGCTCCCTATGAAGCCGGCGCCCCCGGTCACTATGAACTTCAAGCTGGCCCCCGGGTTACCTGCGCCAGGAGGTTATTATCTGAGCCAGTTTGACCGAGCCGTCGTCACAGGCAGCAGGCCTGGCCTTCATTGCCTCCTCCACGGCCCTCTCGACGCCCTCGGGGGTCACCTGGTCGGGCGGCAGCAGGACGGCGCCTATCCTCTTGGCCATCATGCTGGCCTCTACCATCCTTACCGGGCTCCTCATCCACACCCACTCGGTGTTGGGGGCCAGGACCGTCGGCTTGCCGTACTTACATGCGGCCTCCACGGCGGTCCTCCCGAAGTGGGTCACGACAGCGCTGGCCCCGGCTATCATGTCCTCCAGCTCCGGGCTGAAGCTGAAGGCCCTGAGGCCGGCCTTGACGTAGGGCCCCGGGTCAACCCTGCCTGTCTGCAGCACCAGCCTGTCCCTGATGCCCGAGGCGGCGGCCGCGTCAAAGAGCGCCCTGTAGCCGTAGCTGCCGGCCGTCACAAGTATGTAGCCCTCGTCCCTGACCCTGTAGTGAAGCTTCCCGAGCAGGGGGCCCACCACGACCCCCCTGGGCGCGAACCTCCTCTGCTCCTCCCACTGGAGGGCGACGAGCCTGGATATGGGGGACAGGGCCCTGACGGCCCTGCTGGGCTCCACGAACCTCTCAGTGGCCTCTATTGTGACAAGCTTTGCCCCCTTGAGCCGCGCCGCTATGCCTGAGGCTATGCTGTGGTTGCTCCCGCTCGCCACGGCCACGTCGTAGCCTCCGGGGACCCTGGCGAGCGACTTGAGCAGGGCCCCCGGGAGCCTCAGCACCCCCTTGGCGAGCCCCTCGCCCGGGTCAAGGAACTTCGGCGTCCTCGCGACGACCCTGCCCAGCCTGGAGACCTGCTCCTCGCTCCACCTGTCGCCCTCAGGTATAACGAAGTCAACAGTCACCCCTAAGTCCACGAGCCTCTCCGCCAGGGCCATGGCGTGCCCCGTGTGGCCGCCGCCGCTCGCTATTATCAGAGCCCTCAAGCTCCTTCGCAGCTTTAAGATGGCTAGGGGCTCTTAACGCTAACCGTCCCCAGGTAGTTACTGTTAAAGGAAGCCCCTACTGGTGAGGCTTATCATGTTTAGGTAAAGTAATCATAACATGTATTGACAGGTAGCAACAATACCTTACGAAAGTCAACAGATAAATTCTCTGAATGTAATACCACAAGGCAGCGTGGTAGCATGCGGCACGCGTTGAAGCTGGTCCTTGTAGCCTCCCTGTTCGTAGTGTTCAGCCTGGTGCTGCTCAACCCGCTCGCCTTCACTGCGAGGGCCCAGACGTCAGGGCAGCCCGCCTCCACAATAGTACTGAAGAGCTACTCCGGCCAAGACACCACAGGTGTCGGCGACTTTGACCACGGCTACATAGCGTTCTACGACTACGCAATACCGCCCTACAAGATGGGCACGCTGCCCTCAGGGGCGGTGGCCTACGAGATGCCCTCAACCTACTACGACGTGCTCCTGAACCCACTTGAGTACATACAGAACCCCAGCGGGCAGGAGGTCCTCAACCCGTTCTACTACCAGAGCGTCAGGTTCGCAATTAACTACATAGTTGACAGGAGCTACTTCGTCAACGATGTCCTCTACGGCTATGGGATACCGAGCCTGACCCTGTACGGCGGAGAGTACGAGATGCTGACCACCTCAAACGTGACCGCGAAGTTCTCCAACATAACCTACAACCCGTCCTACGCCAATGAGACAATCTACAAGACCCTCACGGCCCACGGCTACAAGTACATAAACGGCCAGTGGTACTACCCCAACGGACAGCCGGTGGTGATATACGTCTTCGTCAGGACCGACACCACTGTGAGGTCCACTTACGCCTCATTCCTGATAGGCCAGCTCAAGAACCTGGGCTTCCAGGTGCAGCCGATATCCGGCGACCTGCATAAGCAGATAATAGACGTATACAGCATGGTGCCTAACGAGACCGCCTGGAACGTGCTCATAGAGGCCTGGGGCGGCACCTATGGCTTCTACGACTGGGGCCTGCCCGCCTCGCTCTATGGGGCTGCGTTCGGTAACCTGCCCGCAAGCGACGCCTACGGCACGGCGTGGGGCCTCGGCGTCAACACGACCAACATACAGGAGCCCGAGCTGACCCAGGAGCTCAACATTATAGACAACCTGAGCCTCAGGCTTGCCTTCAGCGAGTTTACAAGCGAGCAGCAGTACTACGAGTTGATTAACACGATAAACTACTACGGCATAGTCTCAGCCATAAGGATCGGCCTGGGCATGAGCCTGATACCGATATTCGTCAACAGCAACATGGTGACCGGGCTGGTGCCCAACTACATAGAGGGCCTGGTAACGCCGTTCAGCTTCCTGAACGCCATGACCCCGACGGGCACCCTCACCATAGGGGTGAGGCACCTGGCCATGGGCAGCATGAACCCGGTGGCCGGCTTCACCGACGCCTACAGCGTGGCCACCGCCGCTAGCGTCTTCCTGCCAATAATATACTACATACCTGGCAACGGCTTCCCCGTGCCCGTCGACTTCACCTACAAGCTCGTGGCCCTGTCCCCTGTGGCCAACATAACCGTGCCCACGTCGGCCCTAATGTACAACGCGACCAGCATGAAGGTGCAGTACGTGCCCCCGAACACCACCGCTAAGGTGGCTGTAATAGTCAACTTCGCCCCGCTCCTGCAGAACGGCAGGTTCGTTGACGGCCAGCCGATAACGCTGGCTGACCTCATAGAGCAGTACCTGATAGCGGCCAACGCGAGCCTGTCAAGCAACAGCCCAATATACGACTCAACGGCGGCCGCAGTTTACGGCCCATCGCTGCAGCAGATAGTTGGGTTCGAGATACTCAACAGTACTTCGCTGGAGATCTGGAGCACCGCCTGGTGGTTCAACCCTGAGTACGCCGCCCTGAGCACCGTGGGCGACTTCATAATACTTGGCTACGCCGAGCCCGGAGGCGGAATGATGCCCTGGCCGCTCTACGCAGCCATGGCATACGTCGTGGCCCACGGCGAGGCCGCGTGGAGCTCGGGTGCCGCCACAAGCGAGCACGTCGACTGGCTCAACCTGGTGAACCCAACTGACGTGGGCAACGTGCTCAAGGCCCTGCAGCTCTACAACAGCACGGGCTACATACCCGAGGGCCTGCTCGAGGTGCAGGACCTGAGCGGCGTCCAGCTAGTTAACACGACGTTCGCCCACGAGTCCTACGCTGATGCCATAAACTACATAAACACCTACGGCAACGCGGTCATAGGCGAAGGGCCCTACATGCTGGTGGCCTATCAGCCCGGCCAGTACGCCAAGCTCGTGAAGAACCCGTACTTCAACGTTCCAGTGCCCAGCATACTGGCCAGCGCTCCGATGCTGTACTCCGTTCACGCGACCCTGCCGCCGCTGGGCATGGTGCCGGCCGGAGGCAGCATAAGCGCCACAGTCTACGGCACGCCTGACGGGACGAACGTCACGACCCCGCAGAGCGGCGTGTTCGTGATAGCGCAGTTCGTGACTCCTGAGGGCGACGTCGTAGCCCAGGAGAACCTGACCAGCGGCGCCGACGGCTCCGTGAGCATACCTGTGCCTGCGAGCCTCTCGCCTGGAAGCTACTACCTGGTGCTGTGGGCCTACACGCCCGTGAACATACTGCTTGACCCAGTGAAGGTGCCCATAACGGTGACCCCAATGGTGACGACGACCACAACATCAACCACGCCGGTAACTACGACCACAACATCAACCACGCCGGTAACTACGACCACAACATCAACCACGCCGGTAACTACGACCACGTCAACTACGACCACAACATCAACCACGCCGGTAACTACGACCACGTCTAAGCCAGTGACCATCTCAACTACACTGATAGTGGGAATAGTCGTCGTTGTAATAGTTATAATAGCTGCCGTGGCACTCCTGGCCAGGAGAAAGTGAATGGCCAGGGGTGACAGCCGCTAATGGGTTATAAGACTTTTTTAGCTAAGATCGCGATTATATACATTACTGTGCTTTTTGCCGCCATGGTTATACTCTATGTCTTTACCTACCCTGTCATCCAGAAGCTTTACACAGACTACGTGAAGTACTCGGCGAGCCAGCTGAAGACGGAGCTTATAAGGCACGCCAAGGGGAGCGTCAACCTGACCCAGGTCAACCTTGAGGTTGAGAGTTACGAGAAGTCCCTCGAGGCAGCCTACGGGCTCAACCAGCCCCTCATAGTAAGGTTCGCGCTGCAGATGAAGGCCCTCATCACGTTCCACTTCGGCGTCACGCCTCCAGGCGTCAGCTACCCGGGCTACACGTCATCTAATAACATAGCGCAGATAATCGCAGTAGCACTGCCGAGGACTATAATACTGTTCACGACCGGGACTGTAATAATAATTGCAGTGGGCACGCTCCTGGGAGTGCTCGCGGCCAGGTACCAGGGCTCGGCCTACGATAAGGCCATACCAGTGATAGCCGTCGTGCACCAGAGCCTGCCCACGTGGTGGATAGGCTTCCTGCTCATAGCGGGCCTGGCCTACGGCCTCCGCTGGTTCCCACCCGGAGGCATAGTGAGCGCCGGGCTAAACTTCTCCAGGGAGCCCCTTCAGTACGTGGCGAGCCTCCTGGACCACATGACCCTGCCGCTCCTGGCGTTCTTCATAGTTAACGTGGGAGGCTTCGCCTACGTGGTCAGGAGCCTGACCCTGGCAACAGCCAAGGAGGACTTCGTGCTCACGGCCAAGGCCAGGGGGCTGCCGGAGAGGAGGATAGTGTTCGGCCACATACTTAAGACTGCCTCGCCCTCGATAGCCACGCAGGCCATGCTGTGGCTGGCCAGCTCCTTCGCAGGAGGCCTGACCACGGAGATAGTGTTCGTGTGGCCTGGCGTGGGGCTGCTTACCTATAATGCAGTGCTTGAGTCGGACGAGGCGACAGTTATGGCAATAACTTACGTGCTGACCCTCGTGCTCGTAATAGCGCTGTTCCTTAACGAGATAATAAAGGGGTTACTGGACCCGAGGATAAGGGCAAGCCAAGGGTGAAGGTGAATGTCAGAGGAGGCAGGCTCAAGCTTCACGTTTTACCTGAAGTACGTGCTTAAGAGCAAGAGCGCCCTGGCGGCCCTGGTGATCATATTTGTGTTTGTCGGGCTCGCCGCCTACGTGAGCACGTGGCCCAAGAGCGTGGCTTTCAACTACATAAACAACCTCCAGTACTGGGAGAGCGCCTACCCAACGGTCGCAGCGCCTTCATGGATGGCAGCGCTGAGCCCCTCAGGCTACGCCCCCTCCCTGTACGTGAACCCCCACTCCATGAAAGTGTATGAGCACGTCGGCACAGTCTACGTGTATGAGCTCACGTACAGCTTTGACTGGCACTACTCAAAGGTCCCAACTGACGTTGTGTTCAACTTCGCCTCCAACACTACAATGCAGTACATGCTGGTGGAGTGGGTTAAGCCCTCAGGGTCAACGGTCAACGCCACCGTGACCGTGACGGGGACCGCTTACTCCTTTGACCTCAGCGCTCTGGCCAAGCCCCTCTCGGCCTACCTGCTCCAGAAGACGGGCACTGCGCCCACGGTACTGACCACGCAGGCCCTCGCGACGGCCCTGTTCAGCAACCTCTCCAGGAGGACCGTGGGCCCAACAGAGCTGGGAACGTATAAGGTGAACGTCTTCATAGCTACCGCGGGGCCCGCCAAGTTCAAGGTCGCCCAGGTGAGGGTCATGGGGAACGCCTACGGGGCGCTGGGCACCGACATCTACGGCAGGCCCATATTCCTCGGCATACTGCTCGGGCTCCCCAACGCGCTTGAGATAGGGGTTGTCACCTCGCTGCTGGGGGTGCTCATAGGCGCCTTCGTAGGGGGCTACGCGGGCTTCCTGGGCGGCAAGACCGATACCGCGCTCAACTGGTTCAGCACGGTCATACTCTCGCTCCCGGCCCTGCCGTTCCTGGTGGCCCTTGGGCTGCTGCTGAAGTCAGGCCTCTCAATAATGGAGGAGGCCCTCCTGATAACCTTCCTGAGCTGGCCGTTCTATGCAATAATAGCCAGGAGCGCGGCCCAGAGCATAAAGACCAACTCGTTCGTCGAGGCAGACAAGCTGATGGGCATACCCTCCTACAGGACGTTCCTGACCCACTTCCTGCCCAGGCTGGTGCCGTTCATAGTGGCCTACACGGTGCTCGGGATACCTGGGGCGATACTGCTCGTCGAGACGCTGGCCTTCATAGGCATAGCCCCGCCCAACATAGTGACGTGGGGAGGCATACTTGACGCCGCATATAATGCCAACGCCGCGCTCAACGGATGGTGGTGGTGGATACTGTTCCCGGGCCTCATGATAGTCTTCGTCAGCCTGCCCTTCGTGGTAGTGGGCTTTGTGATAGAGAGGGCCTCGTTCGGCGGAAGGTAAGTGCATAAGCCTTTTTTGCCAGGTTCCATCTTCCCCCTCCTCCAGGACCAGCGTTGAGGATAGCGGTTGTCGGCAGCAGGGGCTTCGGCTCCGTCCACCTGGCCGCCATGTCGAGGCTTAAGGACGAGGGCTTCGACATCGAGTACTACACCTACAGCTCCTCCGAGCAGGAGGCCAAGGCCATAGCCGAGAGGTTCGGGGCGGCGGGCTACTTCACGAACTATGATGACGTCCTCTCGTCAAAGGTCGACGCGGTTGACCTGGTCGTGAGCCACGACGCCCACA
Source organism: Acidilobus sp. (assembly GCF_049973875.1). Lineage (NCBI taxonomy): Archaea > Thermoproteati > Thermoproteota > Thermoprotei > Acidilobales > Acidilobaceae > Acidilobus > Acidilobus sp. Next base: position 16,974 of record NZ_JBMFJI010000014.1, on the reverse strand, counting down.
TGCCCATGGCAACGAGGGCCTTCAGGGCGGGCAAGCACGTCATGCTTGAGAAGCCCATAGCTAGGAACATGGAGGAGGCGGAGGCCATAGTGAGGGCCGCCGAGTCCTCAGGCCTCAAGTTCATGGTGGCCGAGAACTACCACTTTGACGAGACGTTCAACGAGCTCTACAGGCAGCTGCCCAGCGTGGGCAGGGTTCACACGGTTATTGTGAGGGACATACACTACAACCAGCCGAGGACCTGGAGGAAGGTCAAGGAGCTCATGGGCGGCGGGGCGGTTATAGACGGCGGCATACACATGATACACGTCATGCTTAACGTCGCGGGCGACTACTCGTCCGTGTGCTCCATGGTCTACCGCACGGGCAGCGTTGACATGGAGGGGGAGGACGTGGGGGTCGCGATGTTTAACTTCAGGTCAGGCGCCAGGGGGGTCTACATGTACGGCTGGGCCTTCAGGAGCGCCGCCCCAGCCCCCATAATAGAGGTCTACGGCGACAAGGGGTCCATATACGAGGACCCCTCCTCCAGGCTCTTCCTGGAGTCCAGGGGCTTCAGGTACTTCGCCAGGCACGGGGACCTGGTGGTCAACGGCTCAAGGCTCGAGGTGGCTAAGAAGGACATGATAGGCGAGGAGGTAAGGGCGTTCGCCGACTACGTTGACGGCAGGAGGAAGGACAACCCGATGCCCACCGAGCTCGAGCTCAGGGACCTCAGGGCAGTCCTCGACATATACTCCTCCTCAAGGTGCTGACCACCTCCTGGCCCTCTCCACCTTGTCCTTAATGCAGAGAAGCGCGACGTCGTAGGCGTACTCCACGTCCCTCTGGGTCAGCACCCTGTACGTGGTGCCGCTCCTCAGCATGTAGTGCCTCCTGAGCACGGCCGGCACTATGGAGTCAAGGTCCTCGCCCCTCATTATCATGGCCGCCACCTCCCTCACGACCTCGTTGTTGCAGTCCCCAGGCCTGAACGGGGTGGACCAGCTCCTGACCTTTACTAGGCCCTCCTCGACGCACCTGGCCGCCCTGAAGTAAAGGGACTCGAACTGCTCGTCGTCCATGTCAAGCTTAAAGTCGTAGTGCAGGGCGGCCCTTATCATCTCCTTAGTCATCCCCAACGCTATGAGCCCCGCCACGGCCCTCAGGGTACCCCTGCACTCCTCGCTCATCTCGCAGCACACGCTAACTGTTTTATTTTGCGGCAAATTACGCCTTCGTGGCGGTCCAATGGACTGGCTGGCCGTAGAGAGGGCGATGGTAAAGGCGCCGTACCACGTTGACTACATAGTGCCCAAGGACTCCGTGCCCAGGCCCGAGGAGCAGTGCCTAGAGCCCTCCGTTGGGAAGCTCAGGGGGCAGCTGAGGGACTGGAGGGCCACGCTGAGCGACGGGAGCTGCCTCCACGTGCTCGAGTTCAAGCACTTCTACGTGGTGCACAGGGACAGGGCCAACCTAAACGACAGCGTGATAAGGCACGTGGCCCTGGACGAGCCAAGGATGGCAGTGCTCAGCTTTTGGCTCCCCCTGCTGGAGCTCCTCAGGGCGCTGCTCAGGGCCAGGAGGAGGAAGAGGCTGAGGGCCATGGGGGGCCCCTGCTACTAGCCTTATTAGCTTCACAGCCAGGCGCAGGCCGGGGACTGCTTTGACCGAGGAGAAGGCCCAGGTGTCCATACCCAGGGACCTCTACGAGAAGGCCAAGAACTACGTGGAGGCCCAGGGTACCTTCAAGTCCGTCGACGAGCTCGTGGAGTTCCTCCTCAGGCAGCTGCTGGAGGAGCAGGAGACCAGCGCCATGAGCAGGGAGGACGAGGAGGCCGTGAAGGACAGGCTCAGGAGGCTCGGCTACCTCTGAGCCTTGAAGTTATGAGGTTAACCAGCTTCTCGACGTTCTCTTCCACGCTGTTGTTTACGGTGTCAAGCACTAGGTCGGGGCTCAGCGGCTCCTCGTAGGGGTCCGAGACCCCCGTGAAGTGCCTGATCTCCCCTGCCAGGGCCTTCCTGTAGAGGCCCTTGGGGTCCCTCCTTATGCACTCCTCCAGGGGGCACTTGACGTAGACCTCGAGGAAGTCGGCCTCCTCGGATATTATCTTCCTGACCTCCTCCCTGGCGTCCCTGTAGGGGGAGACGAAGCTGCATATCACTATCACCCCGTTCCTGGCCAGGAGCCTGGCCACCCACGAGGCCCTGACCAGGTGCCTCACCCTCTCCTCCTTTGTGTAGCCCGCCTCGGGGTCTATGTGGGACCTGAACCAGTCGCCGTCAAGCACCTCGGCCCTGTAGCCCATGGCCCTGAGCCTCTCGGCCGCGGCGTTCGCTATTGTGGTCTTGCCGCTCCCCGGCAGGCCGGTGAGCCAGGCAACTAGACCCCTCAAGCCCCAGCACCGCCGAGTCAACGTGTCCCAAGGGGCTTTAAAGCGTGGGCTTTAATTAAGCTTAATTAAGCTTAAATATCCCTAATTAAATTTAATTAGACGGTGAAGTCAATGGCCAGGAGGCCTGAGGGCGAGAGGGGGAGGTACACAACAGTCTCAATACCGACCCCGCTCTACGACAGGATAAAGAGCCTCATAGCTGGCACCGGCTTCAACAGCGTCTCCCAGTTCGTCACGTACGTCCTCAGGGAGGTGGTAAGCGACATGGAGAGGGAGAAGGTGCAGAGCGCGGTGAGCGAGGAGGAGAAGGAGGAGATACTGAGGAAGCTCAAGAGCCTGGGCTACCTGTGAGGTGCCTGGGATGACATCGCAGCCCCACGGAGGAAGGCTAATTGACAGGGTGGCCAGGGGGCCCAGGGCGGAGAAGCTTTCATGCCAGGCCGCCGAGCTGCCGGCCGTTGAGCTCCCCGAGGCCCTAGCATATGACGTGGCCAACATAACGCACGGCGTCTACAGCCCCCTCGAGGGCTTCATGACTGAGGACGAGTACGAGAGCGTGCTGAGGAGCTCGAGGCTCACGAACGACCTCCCGTGGACCATACCCATAGTGCTTGACGTGGAGCCCAGGCTGGCCAAGGAGGTCCTCGGCTCGGAGATAGCGCTCTCCTACAAGGGCGTCAGGTTCGCCATAATGAGCGTCGAGGACGCCTACCAGTGGGACAGGAAGACCTTCGCCGAGAGGGTCTTCGGCACCACGGACCAGGCCCACCCGGGCGTGGCCCTCCTCTACAGGAGGGAGGGGCAGACCCTCATAGGGGGCAAGGTCGAGCAGTTCGCTGAGCTGCCCGAGCCCTTCGAGAAGTACAGGCTGTGGCCCAAGGAGACCAGGGTGCTCTTCGAGCAGCTGGGCTGGAGGAGCATAGCGGCGTTTCAGACTAGGAACGCGCCGCACATGGGGCACGAGTACGTCATGAAGGCGGCCCTTAGCTTCGTCGACGGCCTCTTCGTGAACCCCCTCGTGGGCTGGAAGAAGCCCGGCGACTTCACGGACGACGCCATAGTTGCTGCGTATGAGGTCCTGCTGAGGGACTACTTCCCCAGGTCGAGCTACGTCTTCAGCGTGCTCAGGATGAAGATGGTCTACGCCGGCCCCAAGGAGGCCATACACCACGCCATAATAAGGAAGAACTTCGGGGCAACGCACATAATAGTTGGCAGGGACCACGCGGGCGTCGGCTCCTTCTACGGCCCCTACGACGCGTGGAACATATTTAAGGAGTTCCCGGACCTCGGGATAACCCCGCTGTTCCTCAGGGAGGCTTTCTACTGCGTGAAGTGCGGCGGCATAGTTAATGACAAGATATGCCCCCACGGCGACGAGTACAGGAGGAGGATAAGCGGCACCGAGATAAGGAAGCTCCTCTCGGAGGGCCAGAGGCCGCCGGACTACATGATGAGGCCAGAGGTGGCCGACGCGCTGATAAAGCTCAGGGACAGGCTCTTCATAAGCTCCTCCTCTCAGTGAAGGCAAGTATTAAGGTTCCAACTATTATTGCGTCAACCGAGTAGCCCACTGCGTTGTTATAGAAGCCGTGCTCCAGCCTAATGGGCTCAAGCCTCAGCGGGCCCGCCGGCTCGGGCTCCCCGCTTGAGGCGCTGACGTTAAGCCCCTGCAGGGACAGCCCGTAGGATCCCAGGGGGCTCAGGGGGAACTTCCCCAGGAGGGAGGGGGTGACCACCGCGGGCCTTGAGGACGTGGCCCACCCTATGACGGAGCCGTTAGCCTCAAGGTAGCCCTGCACGGTCCCGTTGACGTAGACAGCTATGTAATCGCTCCCTGAGCCCACGAACAGCTGGCCGAGGTAAACTATGCCGTGGAGGAACGGGTACGCTGCTGTCAGGGAGAACGGGTAGTCCAGCGCCGCCGTGGTCTCGGCCTCCGGAAGTCCACCGTAGGTGTAGAGCACCGAGGCCCACCCCGATGGCGACCTAAGGTAAAGGGCGAGGCCGTTCAGGGTCCTGGCTGCCGCGAAGACGTAGGCCTCATCACTGTAGACATATGCCGTCCCGTTAAGTGATATCATGGCCTCCTGCAGGTCGTTGACCATCTCCGAGCCCGCCAGGAGCGGCGCCCCGTCGTAGTTGCCAACGTAGTCTATGGTGACGTTGCTGCCGTAGTAGTACGCCTGGGCCCCCGAGGGGTTCACGTAGACTAGGTAGCTGTCGCTGAACGCTACGGCAACCCCGTCGCTGAGCGGGGCCGCGCTGTAAGGGGGCACCAGGGTGGTGAAGTTGGTCGCGTACGCACTCAGCGAGCCGTTCCTCAGCGAGACCGCCAGGAGCCTGTAGGGCGGGAACGGGGTCGTGTTGAGCACGCCTGCCGCGGCAACGACGCCGTTTTGACAGGAGACGGCAGTGAGGTAGCCGTAATCATCAACGCTGTAGTACGTGGCCCCGGAGCCGCTTAGGTCCGCCAGCGAGGGCCTGCCGTGGGATGAGCCAGCCACTATGAGCTGGTCCCCCAGCTGGCACGCGGCCGTCGCCGTGACGTTAAGCGAGAGCCACCTGCCGTTGAAGTAGGCCACAGCCGTGCCGTTCCCATCAGCTACCACCCACCCGCTGCTCGGGCTGAAGTAGATGAGCCTGCGGCCCTCCAGGAGCACCCCCCAGTCGGCGGAGGCCCTCACGTAGGGGTAGGCGGCCGCGAAGATGGCCCCGGCTATCAGTATCGAGTAAACTAGGACCGCCACAGCCCACCTGGGTATCAAGCTGAGCCCCGTGCCCGGTCGCCTGTGAAGTTAAAAGCGGTGAGCAGGTGCGCGAGGGAACGGAGGCCCAGCGTCGCACTATGCAGATATACATATAACTCTTCCCGACACCTTAAGTTCCTTGAGGTGAAGTTATTGGAAACCAGGAGGGCCCTCGCAGCGGCCGCGTCATTGCTGCTGATAGCGGCCATACTCCTCTACCCCGCGACCTCGCTCGCTGAGGGCGTTCACGTCAACAAGAGCAACTACATCTACGTCTACCCCAACAGCGCGGTAGTCGTGGTGGTTAACGGAACGGCGTCGCTTGAACACGAGGCCCCCAGGGAGAACCTGAGCCTTGAGGTCACGTACTACAGCACCTCGACCTACCTGAGGCTCGCCTACAGCGGCCAGCTGCCGAAGAAGCACGTGCACTTCACGTTCGGCGGGATGGACGAGCTTGAGGGCAGCGGGCCGGGCCTGCAGTCGCTTAACGCCTCAGGATTCATTAACAGGACCTCCAACGGGAGGGTGTCGCAGCTCAGGCTCAACGGCACTGTGGCCGTGGTGGGCAGCGAGGGCCAGTTTGAAGCCAACCTGAGCCTCTACAGGCTCATAGAGGCGGTCACGTCGCCCTCGCCCGAGTACGTTATAACGTTAAATGTAAACGTGTCCCACACGCCGTACCCTGCGCCCATACAGCTGCTCAAGTACGAGAGCCTGAACACGACGGGCATAAACATAACTGAGCTTAAGGTCTACGAGAACTCAACCTTCACCGAGGTGCTGCTCAAGGCCGTGGTTAACGCCACGCCGGCGCCGCCCAACACCACCCTGGGCCTGGTGCAGGCCCTCATAGGGGCGGCCCTGACGCCTGGCTTCATAAACGGCAGCTATCACTATTACGTTAACTACCAGGCCAGGGTGGCCTCAGGCGAGGTCAGCTTCAACGCCTCCAACGACCTGATAGGGCTCCTGGGGAAGGCCTTAGCTGGGAGCGCGAACGCTCTGGCCCAGCAGGGCGACCTCCAGGAGGGCGTGGACCTAGGGGACTACGGCGGCTCCCTGGGCGAGCTGATTGACAACGCCGAGCCATTCCTCAACGCCACGTCTGAGCTCATAAGCTACATACAGCAGAACTTCAGGGTGGTGGTGCCCTCGACGGAGGAGATAAACGTGACAAGCTACGGCCACAACGTGTCGTTCAGCTTCAGGAGCCCCATGATAATAAAGGCCAACGCCAAGAGCCCCAAGGACACGCTGGTGGCCATACAGTACCTCTTCAGCAACGCCTCTCAGTTCTACGAGCAGAACGGGCTTGACCACATAGCTAAGGCCTTCGCCTCAGTTGAGGGGGAGGAGGTCACCCTAGTGGGCGTGGACGGCGTCACCGTGAGGCCGTCGCAGACCACTATAGGCAACCTGAGCTCCGTGACAGTAACTGTCCCGAGCGGCAGCGCGCCGGCCAAGGAGGTCATAGGAGGCTCCGCCGTGGTGGTTAGTCTCCTTCTGGTGGCGTTCTTCCTGCTCAGGAGGCACTGAGGTCCATCCTTTTTTGTGACTTCACAAGTGCTAACACTTTTTATGTAGCTATGTAACAGACCTCTGGGGCTAGGCTTGGCATTCGGTCCCAAGGCCACGATAAAGAGGTATGTAATATTCATGGACTTTGACGGCTTCAGGTACAGGGGCCACGAGTCCATAGAGCTTGAGACCCAGGAGGACCTGAGGCTTGACGCCAAGGGCGTGAGGGTGACCTCGGTTAGGGCCAACGGGTCCCCGGCCCAGTTCACGCAGGACGACGAGGGGGTCACGGTGAGGACTGGCAGGTTCTCCGGCACGCTTGAGGTCGACTTTGAGGGCGAGGCCGCCGAGAAGCTCGTGGGCATATACAGGGCCCCCTACGAGGGCGGCTACGTCATATCGACGCAGTTCGAGTCAGTTCACGCCAGGGAGATGTTCCCGTGCGTTGACAACCCGGCCTACAAGGCCAGGTTCAAGCTCTCGGTGAGGGTGCCCAGGGACCTCCACGCCATATCAAACATGCCCATAGAGAGGGTGACGCTCGACGGCGACAAGAAGGTGGTGGAGTTCATGGAGACGCCGCCCATGTCAACCTACCTGCTGTACATAGGCATAGGCAAGTGGGAGGAGGTCGTTGACAGCGGCGGCCGCTACGTGCTGGCCACCGTCCCGGGCAAGACAAAGTACGGCTCCCTGGCCCTGTGGGCGGCCAGGAACAGCGTGGACTTCTACGAGAGGTACTTCGGCATACCATACCCGCTGCCCAAGATGCACCTCATAGCCGTCCCGGAGTTCGCCTTCGGCGCCATGGAGAACTGGGGCGCCATAACCTTCAGGGAGAGCGCCCTCCTCGCGCCTGAGGACGCCGACATGGCCCAGCGCAGGAGGGTCGCCGAGGTGGTGGCCCACGAGATAGCCCACCAGTGGTTCGGCGACCTGGTCACCATGAAGTGGTGGGACGACCTCTGGCTTAACGAGAGCTTCGCGACATTCATGAGCTACAAGGCGGTGAGCTCCTTCGCCCCGGAGCTCCTCATGTGGGAGAACTTCCTGCTCGGCGAGACCGACGGCGCCATGGTGAGGGACTCCCTGAGCACCACGCACCCGATACACGTGGAGGTCTCCTCGCCAGATGAGATAGAGGAGATATTTGACGACATAAGCTACGGCAAGGGGGCAAGCATACTCAGGATGGTCGAGTACTTCCTTGGCGAGTCCTTCAGGAAGGGGCTGTCTTCGTACCTGGAGCACCACGCCTACTCAAACGCCGTGGCCCAGGACCTCTGGACGGCCATACAGCCGTTCACCTCGGTGCCGGTGGCCGACCTCATGAATGACTGGATCACGAAGCCCGGCTACCCGTACCTCAGGGTCACGGTGGAGGGCAGCAAAGTGAGGCTAGAGCAGCACAGGTTCTCGCTCTCGGGCAAGCTCGAGGACCTGACGTACATGGTGCCAGCCACCATTGAGGTCAACGGCAGGAGGGTTGACGCCATATTCAGCTCCAGGGTCCACGAGGTTGACGTTGGCGAGGAGGTGAGGCAGCTCAAGGTGAACCTTGACAGGGCGGGCTTCTACAGGGTCCTCTACCCTGACCTCTCAAGGCTCGCCAGGCTGAACCAGTTTGAAACCTACGGGCTCCTCAACGACTACTACTACTTCATGCTTGCCGGCATCGTGAGCAGGGGCGACTACCTCAGGGTAGTTGACATGAACTTCAACGTCCCCGACTACCTGCCAGCCCTTGAGCTGAGCAGCGAGCTCTTTAACCTGTTCCTGGTGAACCCCGCCGTGTTCGCCCAGAGGGCCATAGACTACCACAGGTCGCAGTTCGCCCTCCAGTCCAGGAGGCCCGAGGAGCAGTACAGGGAGCTGGCTGGGAGGGTGGCCAACAGGCTGGCCATAATGGACCGCTCCTTCGCCAACGAGCTCGCCTCCCAGTTCGGCAGGGAGGTAGACCCGAACATGAGGCAGGCGGTCTACACGGCTTACGCTGTGGCCACCGGCGACCTTGAGGGCCTGGTTAGGGAGCACGGGAGGCAGCAGCTGGACTCGGAGAAGATAAAGGTCCTCTTGGCCGCGGCCCAGCTCAGGGACAGGTCGGCCCTGCAGCAGGCCATAGAGTGGATAGCCTCAGGGAAGAGGCAGGACATGCTCTACGTGCTCACAGTTGGACTCAACCCGGACGGCAGGGACCTGGCCTGGGGCTGGCTCAGGGACGGGGGCCTCGACAGGCTGGAGAAGGCCTTCGAGGGGACGGCTATAGCGCAGAGGTGGCTCATGGGCTACCTGCCGTTCATAGGGCTCGGGAGGGAGAAGGAGGTCAGCGACTTCTTCGCCTCAAGGCCAGACGGCAGGAGCGCGGAGGTAAGGGGAGGCCTGGAGATCCTGGAGGCCTACTCAAGGCTGAGGCAGTGAGTCCTTAAGGCCTCAGCTTTTATTTTTCCCACGGCAGCGATACCTGGGGTTCAAGTTGTCCGGCATGTCGCCTGAGGACCTCTCCAAGCTCACCCTAGTCTCAAGCCCGGCGGCCTCGCCCGACGGCTCCAGGGCGCTGTTCGTCGTCTCAAGGCCAAACCTTCAGCAGAACAGGTACGACAGCTCCATATGGCTCTACGACGGCAAGTCCTACTACCCCGTGACCTCGGGCCCCGGGGACTCCTGTCCCGCCTGGTCCCCGGACGGCCAGTCCATAGCGTTCATAAGGACCGTGAGGCAGGAGGGGCAGCCGGCCCAGACCTCAGTCATGTTAATGAGGCCGGGCTACGAGCCAGTGCCCCTCTTCACCTGGGGCTTCGGGGCCTCAGCGATATCGTGGTCTCCCACGGGGAGCTCAATCGCGTTCCTGGCCAGGAAACCGCTGGGGCAGGGCGAGTGGAAGGACTACTCCAAGAGGGAAGCCCTGGTGATAGAGAGGCTCCCGCCATTCTTCAACGGGGAGGGCTACATATTCGACAGGCCCAGGAACATCTACCTGGTCAGCGCCAACGGAGGGGAGCCCAGGAGGCTGACCTCCCACGCGCTTGACGTGAGCGACTTCGCCTGGTCCCCGGACGGCAGGAGGATAGCGTACGTCAAGCAGCTCGAGGAGGTACACGCCCAGTACGACGAGCTGAGGCTCCTTAACGTTGAGACTGGCGAGGACGTGCAGCTCCTCTCCAAGGTCTCAATAGCTGGCCTGGCCTGGTCACCGGACGGAAACAGCATTGCCCTGCTCATGCACAGGTTCGAGAGGGGGCTCTCGAGCCACTACAAGCTTTACTCATATAACTTGAGGACCGGGGAGCTGGCCAAGGTAGAGCTTGGCCTCGACAGGAACCTGCTCAACAGCGTCAACAGCGAGGCCAGGGGGCCCTCGTGCACTAAGCCAATACAGGCCTCGGGCGGCTGGCTCTACTTCAGCGTCAGCGACGCCGGCAGGGCGTGGCTTTACAGGGCGACCCTCAGCGGCAAGGTGGAGCCCGTGCTCAGGCCCGAGGACGCGGTGATTGACGACTTCAGCGTGGCCCAGTCCTCAGACGTAGTCTACTACACGCAGATGAACGAGTCCGAGCCCGCGGAGCTCTACGTGCTCAGGGGGACCTCGGGCAGGAGGCTCACGTCCTTCAACGACGACTTCCTGAGGCAGGCCTCGCTGCCGAGGGCCCTCAAGGCCAGGGCCAGGGCGAGGGACGGCGCGGAGCTCGACTTCTGGGCGCTGCTGCCAAGGGACGCCAAGGGGAGGGTGCCGTGGGTGCTCTACATACACGGGGGGCCTAAGACGAGCTACGGCTACGGCTTCATGGTCGCCTTCCACGTCCTAGCCTCTGCTGGGATAGCCGTGGTCTACGGCAACCCGAGGGGGAGCGACGGCTACAGCGAGGACTTCGCTGACATAAGGGGCAGGTGGGGCACGGTTGACTACGAGGACCTCATGGCCATAGCTGACGAGGCCACGAGGCAGTTCCAGCAGCTCGACCCAGGCAGGGCCGGCGTGGCAGGCGGGAGCTACGGGGGGTTCATGACCAACTGGGTGATAACCCACACCTCAAGGTTCAAGGTGGCCATGACGGAGAGGAGCTGCGTGGAGTTCTACAGCGACTGGGGCACCAGCGACATAGGCTGGTTCTTCGACGAGGACCAGCTGATGGCTCAGCCACCTTGGAAGTCGGCCGAGCAGTACCTCAAGGCGAGCCCTATGACCTACATAGAGTCAGTTACAACACCGCTGCTCATAATGCACGCCCTTGAGGACTACAGGTGCCCCGTGAGCCAGGCGCTCCAGCTCTTCACCGCGCTCAAGGTGCTCGGCGTTGAAGTTAAGCTGGCCCTCTTCCCCGGCGAGGACCACGACCTGACCAGGAGCGGCAGGCCAAAGACCAGGGTCGAGTACCTCAGGCTGATGCTTGACTGGATGAAGGGCCACCTGGGTGAGGGCAGGTGAGCGAGCCAAGGCTGAGCTCAAGCGAGGAGCTCTGCTCGGGGGCCAGGGTGAGGCTCGAGAGGGTGAGGTTCTCCTACAACGGCAGGGAGTTCGACGCCGACAGGGTCATCTTCGGCCTCTCCGTGGCCGTGCTCCCGGTGCTTGAGGACGGCAGGGTTATACTTGAGAGGCAGTGGAGGCCCGCCACCGGCTCCTGGGTCCTCGAGGTCCCCGCGGGCAGGGTGGAGCGGGGCGAGTCGCCAGAGGAGGCAGCCGTGAGGGAGCTGGAGGAGGAGACGGGCTACAGGGCCTCAAGGCTGACAAAGGTCTACGAGGCCTACGTGAGCCCGGGCTACAGCGATGAGGTGCAGCACGGCTACATAGCTGAGGGCCTGACGAGGGTTGGCCAGAGGCTTGAGCCCGACGAGGTCATAAGGCTCGCCTTCATGAGGCCCGAGGAGGCCCTTGGGCAGGCGAGGGACCTCAAGACCATAGCCCTGCTGGAGGCCTACGTCAACTTAAGGCGGGGGCTAAATCTGTAGAAAGATATAACGCTCACGGGGCCACATGGTTTCAGGCGAGCCATGCAGTCCCAGCTAAGCCTAACTGAGGAGGACATGAGGAAGGTGGAGGCCTACTGCAGGGACGAGCTGAGCACATACCTGCTCTACGAGGCCCTGGCGGACGAGGAGGAGGGGGAGCTGTCGCAGAAGCTGAGGCAGGCAGCTGAGCAGGAGAGGGAGCACTACCTCTTCTGGAGGTCCCTCCTAGGCAGGGACTGCCAGGCGTCGCCGCCGGGCAGGGCTTTCAGGGTGCTCTACAGAATCTTTGGGCCCGTGTTCACCCTGGAGGCCCTGGAGAGGAGGGAGGCCAGCGCCGCGAGGGAGTACAGGAGGTTCATGCCGAGGATGCCCCAGGAGCTCAGGCCAAGGCTTGAGCAGATAATAGCCGACGAGGAGGGCCACGAGTCGGAGTTTCTGAGGGGGCTTAAGGACGTCAGGGTTGAGTACCTGGGCTTCGTCGCCCTGGGGATGGCTGATGCCATAACTGAGCTAGTTGGCGTCTACGCGGGCTTCCTGGGGGCCACGGCGAGGACTCTCATAGTTGGGCTCGCCGGCCTCCTGGTGGGCTTCTCGGCGGCCATATCCATGGCCGCGGCGGCCTTCCTGCAGTCGAGGCAGGAGGGGACCACGAGGCCAGGCCTAAGCGCTGCGGCCACGGGCCTCTCCTACTTCGTGACCGCCCTGCTCCTGGGCATACCTTACCTGCTGCTCAGCAGCACGGCCGAGGCCCTGGCGGCGTCCCTGCTGATAGGCATAGGGGTCCTGGCCGCTTTCCACTTCTACAGCGCCACCGTCAACGGGACCAGCTTCGCGAGGGAGCTCGGCCTGGGGCTGCTGATACTCCTCGGGGCGACGGCGGCGGGCCTGATCTTCGGCGACATAATAGGTAGGGCCTTCCACCTCACGGGCCTCTTCTCTGTGGCGCTTCAGGCCCTGAGGTAGCCTCATACCTCTTTTATTGATCTTCACTAATTAGGCCACGAGGACAGGTAACAGGCGGGGGTCTGCCTTGTCCCAGTCAAAGGTTGACAAGTACACCGTAATAGAGCTGAGGCTGACGGACGCGGAGCTGGCGGCCCTTGAGAAGAGGGCCAAGGACGCCGGCTACCAGGACGTGAGGTCGTACCTGGAGGCCATAGTGAAGGGCGGGGGCCCGTCCCCTCCGGCCCAGGCGGAGAGCGTGGAGGGGCTGGCCAAGAGGCTCGAGAGGCTAATACAGGACATGCTGAACCCGTTCACCCAGAAGGTGGACGACCTGGCCAAGAGGCTGGCCCAGATAGAGGAGGACATAGAGTCCCTGAAGCAGGAGAGGCAGGCCCAGCAGCCGCAGGCCGAGAGGAGGGAGGCAGAGGCTGGCGGCAGGCAGTCGGGCGGCACGGCGGTCGAGAGGCTGAGGAGGCAGGGCGTGGTCTTCCAGGAGGAGCTGCCGTGGCTCAAGGCCCCCGACAAGTTCTTTGCCAAGCTGGGCAGGGAGGGGGCGGTGGTGCTCACCCTGAGCGACGGCAGGGCCGCGGTGGACCCTGAGTTCTGGAAGAAGTTCGTGGCCGAGGTGGAGTCCACCTCGCTCAAGGACCCGAGGCAGGTGAGCGACAAGGTGCAGGTCGACCTGGGCGAGAGGGCGGCCGCGCTGTTCAACAAGATGGTCAGGAGCGGCCTCATAATATACGACGAGGACACCAAGAAGTGGAGGGTGGCCAAGACTGCTGGGAAGGGGGGCGGCGGGCCGCCGGAGTACGAGGCCGAGGAGGACGAGGAGGACGAGGAGGGCTACCTCTGAGGGCGCGTTCCACGGCTGGTTACGTAAACACTGTGCAGACAAGCTAATTAGCTTGAACAGGCCTCAGGGGACCAGTGTCGGGCTTGAAGTTCGCCGAGCTCCTTAACCTCATGGCAGAGCTCGACGAGAGGACGGGCTACCCAATGCCTGTGCCCCCGGGGTTCGCCTCGAAGTGGTCCGAGGGCCTTGGCCTCGGGAGGAGGGGGAGCGGGAGGCTGCTCTTCACCGGGGCCCTCTACCAGCTGGTGCCCTACATAGAGGGCACTGTGGAGCTCCTCCGAAGCCTTGAGAGGGCGGAGGGGGTAGGCTGGGCGGCCCTGAGGGCCGCGAGGGTGGCCTCAAGGAGGCTCGACCTCTCGCTGCTGGTCAGGCCCGACCCCGAGCTCGTGGAGTGGTCGGCGAGGGTCCTGAGGTCAATAGCGAGGCTCCTGCTGGCCTCCGGCGTGGGGTTCGACTACGTGCCAGAGCTCTCAGACATGTACAGCGGGGCCCTGCTGAGGGACTACGGCATGGCTGAGGCCTTCAGGAGGCACGCCGAGAGGGTTGTGAAGGCTGTGAGGTCGGCCGGCTACGAGGAGCTCATAGTGGTGGACCCGCACACCATGGACACCGTCACCAGGGGCTACCAGGAGGCCCTCGGGGTGGGACTCAGGGCCGTGAACTACATGGAGCTCGTGAGGCCCACCGCCAGGCGCGGGCTGACGGTGACGGTGCACGACTCGTGCGTGTACGCCAGGAGGCTCGGCGTGGTCGACAGGCCCAGGGAGCTCCTGAGGGAGGCGGGCGTCAAGGTGACGGAGGTCAGCAGGTCCGGCAGGTGGACCTACTGCTGCGGCGGCCCCCTGGAGGCCCTCCTCCCCTCGCTGGCCCAGGCGGTGGCAACCACCAGGGTCAGGGAGCTGGCGGCCGCGGGCGACACGGCAGTAACCATGTGCCCCATATGCTACGTGAACCTCCGCAGGGCCTCTAGGTCCTCGGGGGCCTCCATAAGGCTCCTTGACCTGGCCGAGGTGATAGGCGGTGAGTGACGAGCTCCTCGAGGGCTACGCCAGGGCCATACTGAGGGCCCTGGAGGACCCAGACCTTCAGGAGGCCCTCCACACCTACGTGCCCGGCTCCGAGGAGAGGGTGAGGAGGTTCCTGGAGTCCAGGCCCGACATAGTCCAGCTGGCCAGGGAGGTCAAGGCGATAAAGGAGTACTCCATAGCCCACATGGACGAGCTCATAGACGAGGCCATGAGGTCCCTCAAGTCCGTGAACGCCGTCCCCCACTACGCCGCCGACGCCAGGGAGGCGAGGGAGCTGGCCCTCAGCCTGGTGGGCAAAGGCAAGGTCGTAGTCATGTCGAAGTCCATGACTGCCGAGGAGCTAGGCGTAAGGGAGGCCCTGGAGGAGGCCGGCAACGAGGTCTGGGAGACCGACCTGGGGCAGCTGCTCGTGCAGCTCGAGGGAGGGAAGCCCATGCACTCCACAGCGCCGGCGATACACATGACCGTGGCCAGGGTGGCGCAGCTGCTGAGGGACAGGCTTGGCCTGGACGTCAGCCCCAGCGACGCGCCCCAGCAGATGGTGGCCAAGGTGAGGCAGTTCCTCAGGTCCAAGTTCGTCAGCGCGGACGTGGGCATAAGCGGGGGCAACGCGTTGGCCGCCAGGGAGGGCGCCCTGCTGCTGGTCGAGAACGAGGGCAACATAAGGATGGTCACGAACCTGCCGAGGCTTCACATAGCATTCGTGGGCGTGGAGAAGCTAGTCCCAACAATTCTGGACGCCTTCAAGGTGATACTCGTGCAGGCGGCCTTCGCAGGCCTCTACCCGCCCACCTACGTGAGCCTCATAGCGGGCCCGAGCAGCACCGGCGACATAGGGCACAGGAGGGTCTACGGCGCCCACGGCCCCGTGGAGGTCCACGTGGTCCTCGTGGACCACGGCAGGAGGGCGGCCGCCAAGGACGTGGTGCTCAGGGAGCAGCTCAGGTGCATAAGGTGCGGCTACTGCCAGTTCGTCTGCCCCGTGTGGGGCCAGGTGGCAAACAACTGGGGAGGCTCAACTTATGGAGGGCCCATGGGCGTCAACTGGACCGCCATAACCGAGGGGGTTGACAAGGGCGCCGCCCTGGCGATGCTGTGCCTCGGCTGCGGCAGGTGCGACGTGGCGTGCCCCGTCGAGATACCCATCTCGGGCATACTCGCCGACCTGAAGAGGAGGTTCACCTCAGCCCTTTGACTTGCTCACCCTGAGCTGGTGGCTCCTGGAGAACTCAAAGTCGATGAGCCTCCTGAGCAGCTGCCTCAGCTCGCCCTCGCCCACCTCATAGGTGGCGTTCCTGAAGCCGTGCTCTGTGACCGAGAACCTGCCCCCCTCTTAGAGACCTCAAGCCAGCGGTCCCCCTTGAAGCTCTCGACCCTCAGGGTCTCGCCGTCCTTGAGTTTAAGCGACTGGGATATCACCAGCCTGTCGGCGGAGCCCGCTGGGACCCAGGGCAGCCCAGCTCACCTCGGCTCGTGGGGGCATATGGAATAATACGTTTAAATTACTACTGAGAGTAGTAACAAGGGCTCCCCATGTCAGGCAGGAGGCTTCCAGTGATAGTGGCAAGTGCAACGGCGACAATGTTCACCTGGGGGTCGTGCTCGCGCTGGCGCCGCTGCAGACCATGGCCATAACTGTCGTGCTCAGCTACGCCCTCACGGCCCTGTTCATACCACAGTACTTGGTGGCCAGGTCGTCGCTGATAGCGTTCGAGTCCTGCTCCTCCTCAACGGGGTCTTCGGCGAGATGGCCTGGGCGGCCAGGGTCGTCCTGGAGCCAGAGCTGTTCCCCACGAGGCTCAGGGCCACCGGGGTCGGCGCAGTGAGGGCGGCGGCCTACGCCCTCTACACGGCCTCCATATTCTTCACGCAGGCCTTCAGCGAGTTCTCATACCTGGTCTACAACGTGGGCCTCTGGGCGCTGGGCCTCTCCGGGGCCGCCCTCTGGCTCGCCAGGGGCATGGACACGGCGCGCAGGCCCCTGAGGCCATATCAGATATACAGGTCCCCGCGGGGAAGCGCTAGCCCTTGCCCTGCAGGGCCTCGTCTATGGCCTTCATGTCATCGTCCTTCAGGCTCACGCTGAGGGCCTCCACGGCCTCGTCTATGTGGGAGGCCCTGGTGGCGCTGGTTATGGGTATTAGCGTGATGCCCAGCTGCTCCGACCTCTTGATCACCCAGGCCAGGGCGAGCTGGGCCATGGTTATGCCCTTCGAGTCCGCGACCTCCTTCATGGCCCTCAGCGCCGCGGCGGTCCTGTCGCTGAAGTACCTCCTGCGTATCTCATCGGTTATCGAGGCCCTGCTCAGCTCCGGCACGACCCACCTGTTCTCCTTGAAGTCGTAGTACTTGCCGTAGCTAGCAGTTTCCGGTAAGCCGTGAAGTTTATACCATTTGATATCATTTACCATTCACGACCATCCCTTCACGAAAGTTCATAGGCTTCTCCATTACTGTCATCATGCAGAGGAGGGCGCCACAGTGAGCTCTGTGAGCAATGTGAGGGGGAGGAGGGCGCCCTATGAAGCTCCCCGCGTCCTCGAGGGGAGCGGTTCAGC
>NZ_JBMFJI010000013.1:0-36479 GCF_049973875.1 Acidilobus sp. | reverse complement strand
CCCCGTGCCGTTGGGCTTGAAGGAGCCCCATGACCCGCCTGCCGCCGGGCCTGGCGGGCGGCTGAGGGCTAAGTCCCTGCGCTCGATCATGAGTGGGCGTAAAATGATTGGTGCGAGAGCGCAGGGACAAACGGAAACTAATACCTGGGTCGGGGTTACACATATTTCTTTCCTACCAGAAAACCCTACACAAGGCGCGGGGAAGAAGGGTTGCTAGAGGCTGAGTCGCTGGTGAAGAGCTTCGGCAAGCTGATTGCAGTTGACCACTTCAGCATGAGCATAGAGAAGGGCGAGGTGAAGGCCCTCATAGGCCCTAACGGCGCAGGCAAGACTACGTTTGTCAACCTTGTGACGGGGGCCCTGGCCCCAGACGAGGGAAGGATAAGGCTTGACGGCAGGTGCATAGTCAAGATGCCATCGCACAAGAGGGCCAGGCTTGGCATAGCTAGGACTTACCAGATACCTAAGCCATACCCGAACCTCACGGTGCTGGAGAACGTCATGGTGTCGTCTATCTACGCCGCTGGCCTTAAAGGGGGAGGAGGCAATAAGCGCTGCAGTGGAGGCGCTTAAGTACGTGGGCATTTATGACATGGCGGATAGGCTGGCCTCGGAGCTCAACGCCGAGCAGCAGAAGCTCCTAGACTTTGCCAGGGCCCTGGCCGCCAGGCCCAGGTACCTTCTTATTGATGAGATAGGGGCAGGCCTGAGCGTCGACGAGCTTGAGGGCCTGGCCTCAAAGATAAGGGCCGCGCTCAAGCAGGCGGTGCTCAGCGACATAAGCGGCAAGGTGATGGCGATAGACGGCATATTCAACGTGACCTCGAACGGGATGCAGGTTGGTGAGAACCCGATACCTGCCCAGGTCTTCGTCTGGCCCAACGGCACGACAACGGTCAACCTGCTCTACCCGTCCGAGTACGCCAACGCCACGGCGATCTACCCAGAGCCCTGTCCATGAACTGGTCACTGGTCATTAGCTCCTTTTAGCCAAGACCCGCCCTCATATCCCTTTCCTTTTCTTTTTATAATTTTAGAGGCTCAGTATGCGCTCGGCCAACTCAAGGAGCTCCAGGTCCTCCCCAGGCCTCCCTATAAGTTGAAGGCCTACTGGCAGCCCATCGACCTTAAACATGGGCACTGATATGGCAGGCGCCCCAACGAATGGGGCAAGCCACGAGTTGCCCGTCAGCAGGTCCCTGACGGGCCCGTCCTCCTTGCCCAGCACCTCATCTATCCGCGGCGCCGGTATTGTAGTTGACGGCAGTATCATTGCGTCAAAGTTCCTCATGACGGACGCGAACTCATCCTTGACCCTCCTCATAACCTCCAGCGCGGTGGCGTAGTCAGTTGCCTTGAACTCCAGCCCCCTCTCGAGGAGCCTCCTGACGTCCGGGAAGTACTCCTGCCACCTGTCCCTGAAGGGCAGGTGCACGCTGGAGGCCTCGGAGAGCCTTATCACTGTGAACGACTCCCTGCCCCTGGCCCTAGCTATGGGGAGGTCAACCTCAGCGGCGTTCAGCCTCGCCGCCAGGTCCCAGAAGGCCCTAGAGACCCCCCTGTCAGCGACCAGGAGCCCCCTCGGCACGGCAAGCCTTGGCTGTCCCTGGACCGGCCTGGCCCTCCTCCTCCTGACCATTATGGCCTGAAGGGCCCTCCTTAGAACGTCAAGGTTTGACGCTATGACCCCGACCTCGTCAAAAGTGGGGGCGAGCGGGAAGACCCCGGCCTTGGGAGTTGAGCCCGAGGTTGGCCTGAAGCCGAAGACCCCGCAGAGGGAGGCCGGGATCCTCACGGAGCCCGCCGTGTCGGTGCCTATGGCAACCTCAACTATGCCGGCCGCCACGGCAGCGGCGCTGCCCCCGCTGCTCCCGCCGGCTATCCTGTCCTTGTCAAGGGGGTTCCTGGTGGGCCCGAAGACGGACGACGTAGTGGTAGCCCCCGAGGCGAACTCGTGGGTGTTGCTTTTGCCTATGACCACAAAGCCCGCCCTGCGCAGCCTGACGACTACGGCCGCGTCCTCCCTGGGCACGTAGTCCTTGAACACCCTTGAGCCCATGGTGGTCCTGAGGCCCTTGGTGTATACTATGTCCTTGATGACTATTGGGATGGGCGTCAGGCCCCTCCTGGCCACCGCGTTGGCCTCGGCCTCAGCCCTCTCATTAATGGTGACCACGGCGTTTATGTCTGTAAACCTTGCGGCCTTCTCGAGGGACTCGTCGACCTCCAAACTTTGCACCTGTATACCTAGGCCTGCTTGAAAATATATGCCTCTTAGCCTCCTTGAGAGCCAAGGAGAGCTAAGGTGTCAAGCAACATATCTTACCTGCTGGGCACGTCAAGGCTGCTGCTGGTATCCAACAGGCTCCCGTTCACGGTAAAGGTAGACCAGAGGGACCAGGTGAGCCTAGTGCCGAGCACGGGGGGCCTGGCCACCGGCATGAGGCCGCTCCTGGAGGGCGGCCTGGCCACATGGGTGGGCTGGCCAGGCATCAGCGAGGAGGCAGCGGGTAACCTCAGGGACTCTATAAGCAAGACCCTCAGGCTCAGGGGCGTGGTCCCGGTCTGGCTTAACTCCAAGGAGATAGAGGGGTACTACGAGGGGTTCTGCAACAGCACCATATGGCCCCTCTTCCACTACTTCGTCGAGAGGGCGAGCTACGATGAGGACCACTGGAGGTGGTACGTGGAGGTCAACAGGAAGTTCGCTGACGTCGTTATTCAAGCGTACAGGAGGGGCGACGTAATATGGGTTCACGACTACCACCTGATGCTGCTCCCCTCGCTGCTGAGGGAGAGGCTGGGGGATGACGTTCCTATAGGGTTCTTCCTCCACATCCCGTTCCCCTCGTTTGAGGTCTTCAGGCAGCTGCCCTGGAGGGAGGACATAATAAGGGGGCTCCTCGGGGCTGACCTCATAGGCTTCCACACGTACGATTACATGAACTACTTCCTTGAGAGCGTCAGGAGGCTCCTCGGCATAGAGCACTACCTCGGCGAGCTGAAGTACGGCGAGAGGAGCGTTAAGGTCGACGTCTTTCCGATGGGAATAGACTTCGGGGGCATCAGGGCGGCGGCCATGGGCGAGGCCGTGACGGCTAAGTACAACGAGCTGAGGAAGAAGCTGGGCGACGTCAAGGTAATATTCTCAATAGACAGGCTTGACTACACGAAGGGCCTGCCCGAGAGGCTCAGGGCCTTCAAGAGGTTCCTTGAGAGGTACCCCGAGTACCGCGGCAAGGTGTCTTACATCTTCGTGGTCTCCCCCTCAAGGGAGAGGGTCGAGGAGTACGCCAGGCTGAAGAGGGAGATAAACGAGCTTGTGAGCGAGATAAACGGCCAGTTCTCGACGCTGGAGTGGACCCCAGTCATTTACATAAGGAGGTTCATACCCGAGGACGAGCTGCTGGCCTTGTACAGGCTCGCCGACGTGGCCCTCATAACGCCCCTCAGGGACGGCATGAACCTTGTGGCGAAGGAGTATATTGCCTCCAACGTCGGCCACAACGGCGTCCTAATAATTAGCGAGGGGGCGGGCGCGTCTAGCGACCTGGTGGAGGCCATAGTTGTGAACCCCAACGATTACGATGGCGTTGCCGACGCGCTGAAGAGGGCCCTTGACATGAGCGACTATGAGCGCGAGAACAGGATGGCCTCCCTCGAGAGCAGGGTCTCGAGCTATGACGTCAACGCATGGTCGTACGACTTTGTCTCAACGCTCCTGTCCTTCAAGAAGACCCAGGCGGCGGAAATAGAGGAGGCCAGGACCAGGAGGCTTTCAGGCGTGCAGCTCACCATGGTGGTGAGCTCCTTCATAGCGTCAAGGAACAGGATACTCTTCCTTGACTATGACGGGACGCTCGTGCCCCTCACCCAGTTCTCGTGGATGGCCAGGCCTGACGAGGAGCTCAAGGGGCTGCTCTCCAGGATGGCGTCAAAGCCTAAAACTAAGGTGGTTATAGTGACCACCAGGTCAAGGGCCTCGATAGAGTCCATGCTGGGCGACGTCAAGGGCGTTGAGATAGCTGCGGAGAACGGCGGCTGGCTGTACATCGACGGAAAGTGGTCCCAGGGGGTGGCGGCGAGCGACCTGAGCTGGAAGCAGGAGGTGACAAAGATATTCACGTCGTTCACCAAGAGGACCCCTGGCTCCTACGTCGAGGAGAAGGACTTCTCAATAGTTTGGCACTACCGCAACGTGCCCAGCGAGCTCGGCGAGGCCAGGTCTAACGAGCTGATGGACCTGCTCTCGAGGTTCATAGCGGTTCACCCTAACCTGGCGGTGGTCAGGGGGCCCATGAGCATAGAGGTCAGGCTGGCGGAGCTCACCAAGGCGAGGGCGGCGCTGAACTGGCTCTCCAGGGGGAGCTACGACTTCATATTTGCGGCCGGGGACTCGGGCGACGATGAGGACCTGTTCGCGTCGCTTCCCCAGGGGGCCATAACTGTCAAGGTGGGCTACGGCCCCAGCAAGGCGAGGTACTACGTGGCAAGCCCGCAGGAGCTGAGGGAAGTGCTCCTAAGGCTGGCTGAGTCGTGATGACGCCGCTGAAGTACCTCCTTTACTTCTTGGTCTGGCTGTTCTCGGCAGCGACTACAGGGATCTACGTTTACGGCATAGCCAAGTTCAGGAGGAGCTACTCCCTCCTAAGGAGGCTTGAGGACGGTGAGGTTAGGAGGCCAGTGGAAGTAGTTGTGGCTGCAAGGAACGAGGAGCGCAGGATAGGGGAACTCATGAGGTCCCTCTCGTGGCAGCCGCTCAGGGAAGTGATCCTAGTTGACGACGGCAGCTCTGACGGCACTGTCAGGAAGGCTGAGGAGGAGCTCAAAGGCGTGAGGCTTAAGGTTGTCAGGACGGGCGACCCCCCGCCGGGCTGGCTCCCCAAGCCCTACGCGCTGGAGCTGGGTGCCAGCAGTGTCAGCCTGGGCTCCTCAATGCTCTTCCTTGACGCCGACGTCAGGGGTGACCTCCGCAAAGTGATAGCGGCGGCCTCCACCGTGAGGCCCGGGGAGCTGGTGGCCTTTGAGCCGAGGTTCGTCTGCAGGACGTCGCTGTGCAGGTTCACACAGCCGCTCCTCACGTCAATAGTTCACGGCTTCTTCGGGTTCGACAGGGCCCTCAACCCGAGCGACAGGCATTCGATGATGTTTGGCTGCTGCTGGTCGATAGATCCATACTCCTTCTGGGAGTCAGGGGGCATGGCACAGGTGCGGGACTCCATAGTTGAGGACAGGACTTTGGCCGTGAAGCTCAAGGAGAGGGGCTTCAGGCTGAGGCCGTACGACGCCAGGGGGAGCCTGCTGGTAGAGTCCTGGGGCGCAGCAAGGGACTTCGTTAACCTCATAAGGAGGGTCTCATACGCTGTGGCCAACGTCATGAGCCTGCCGTCCTACCTGGCCTTCTCGGCGGGGGTCACGATCCTAATGGTTTGGCCCCTTGTGATGGTCCCGCTGGCGGCGCTGGGCCACCCCCTGCTGGCCCTCGGGCCCGCTATCACCTACGCGGCGCAGGCGGCGTTCACTGTCATGGGCCAGAGGCTGGAGGGCATAAGGGGCCCCTGGTTCCTCGCGTCGCCGCTCGCAGGGGCCCTAGTTGCCTACGGTTTTATCAGCGCGAGGTTCAGGCCTATCTCATGGAAGGGCAGGAGCCTCAGGCCGGGCGTCACAGACACTTAAGTACGAGGCCATCATCGTCGTCAATTATAAGCGCCCCGGCCCTTCCCCCGTGGTACCTGCTTGAGAACACCGTTATCACCCCGCCGCTGACCTCACGCCTCGAGCGCCACTCGTTGCACCTGAGCGGCCCCATGGGTTTGCCGTCGCGCCTTATCGCGAAGGCCCCGTCGACGACCTCGTGTCCCCTAATTATTAGGTTCAGGCCGTTCTCCCTGAGGAACGAGGACCAGGCCAGCCTTCCGTAGTAGTAAATTCCGGGCCCCCTTGGGTTGGGCTCGAAGTACTCCGCGTCGCCGTTCGGGTCGTTCCAAAGCATCTGGAATAGCACGTCGTCAGTAAGCTCAAGGTAGCGACTGGTGCCCTTAATGCTTGAGTACTGCAGCTCAACGCTGCTGAGCGAGACCGGCACGTCAGGCCTCGCGCAGTCAGCGCACGGTACGCCGCCGTGGACTAGGAAGGCCCCAAGGCCAACGGCGGCAACGGGCAAATCCTGGTATGCCTCCACCACGTGTGAGAATAGGTCGGTGGCCTGCATGTACAGAACCTCCTCGTAGAACCCGTAGCCCTCGTTCATCCTGGGGTCCTCGTGGTCGCCCCTCAGCGGTATGAACCTGTTTGGCTCGGAGCTCGCGAGGCTGAGGACCTTAACTATTGTCTGGGAGCTGTTCGGCCCCCTGTCGACGTAGTCCCCTAGCATCACGGCCTTGTCCACTGAGAACTCGTCCACCAGCTGCTCAAACCTATCTACAACGTCATCATATCCGTGGACGTCGCCGAGTACCGCTATGCTTTTAGCCCCGTCGAGGTGGACTATAAGCGGGAGCCTCCTGAGAGCTTCAACGGCGTCATCGACTACCTTGATGGCCTCCTCCCACAACTCCTTCGTTCCCCAGCCTTGATAGGTAGCGATCTAAGTACTTAATGCCATGGTCAGGGACTACTAATACGTAGTCCCCCTCCTCAAGCTTGCCTTTCTTGAGCAGGGCCGCCACGGCCGCGCCCCCGCTCATCCCGAACAGGAGGCCGTTGGTCCTGGCGACCGCTATTGCGGAGTCTATGGCCTCAGAGTCCGTGACGTCGATGATTTCGTCGGGCCTCTCGGCCATGGGCCACCACCTTGAGGGGTCCTGCCTCCTGATGCCAGGTATTATGCTTCCCTCGGCAGGCTGCACGCCGAAGACCTTGACGTCAGGCCTCCTGTTCTTGAAGTAAAAGGCTATGCCAGCGGAGTGGCCGCGGGTGCCGAGGGTCACGAATATGCCCCTGAGCTTGAGGCCCAGGAAGTTAGCCTGGAGGTCTATCTCCTTGGCGGTCGTCCCCACGTGCATGAGCGGATTGGCGATGTTTTCAAACTGGTTGGGCATTATAGCGCCCTCAGCCCTGGCCTCCTCAATGGCCGAAGGGAGGGCCTCGACTGTTGACGAGCCCCTCACCACGACCTCGGCCCCGAGGACCCTAAGCATGGAGGGGCCGAAGTCCTCAGCCGTGGTAGGCACGTATATCCTGGCCCTCAGGCCCAGGGCGGCTGAGAGGGCGGCGAGGGCTATGCCGGTGTTGGAGGAGGACACCTCAAAGATCTTCCTGGCGTTTGGGTTCCTTGAGAGGGCCTCCGTCAGCACCCCGAGAGCCGTCCTGTCCTTTATGCTCAGGCTGAGCGGGTTGTACCACTCAAGCTTGGCCCAGACCCTAACGCCCGGCCCCCAGTCCCCCCTCAGCATAACCATGGGAGTTGGCCTGTCGTTGCTGAGGAGCTCCATGACGTCCCTGTAGGCCCTGTACTCATTAGACACTGCGTTGTCGTAGAATCCCAGCGCCTCAAGCGGCACTGGCCCGCCCTCCCTTAGGCCCTCGCTGACGGGGGCCAGCCTGCACCTGAGCCACCTCAGGGCCCAGTAGTCGGCATCGCCGTCAATTACCCTGTTTCCCTTCACCGCGAGCGAGGAGGCCACGGAGTTGGACCTCAGCATGGACCTCATGGAGTTCAGCAGCTCCTCCAGGCCCACCTCCTCCGCCGTCAGCTCCTCGAGGGGCCTCAGCCTCAAGCTTACACCAGCCCAGCCGTGCCGCTGCGGCTTAAGGACTTTTAACAGGCCATGCAATTCTCTTTATAAAAAAGGCTTAAATTCTCTATTAGAGAATGTTATCGTGAACGGCCATGGTGAGCGAGGAAGTTAAGGAGAGGCTTCGCAGGGTAAGGCAGATGACGGCCCACTACAGGTCCCTGGGGGCAGACCCCATGTCCTTGGCCGCTGGCTGCTCGGTCAAGGTGGACCTGCTCAGGGTTGTGTACCCCGCTATGAAGTCCCTAAGGCCCAGGCTCGGCGACTCCATAGAGATAGCCGAGAGGGAGGACGCGGACGTGTTAGTCGGAGACCATAACGACGTGGAGATGGCCAGGGTGGTGGCACCCCTGGGGGCCGAGTTCGAGCCCAGCAGGAGGCTCTCAAGGCCGGCCAGGGCCGCCGTGCTGATACAGGCGTACCAGCTTAACGCTGAGTCCCCGGAGAAGTTCGCGGCCAGCGTGGAGCCCGCGTACAGGTCGCTCGCTAAGTGCGCGCCCCGCATAAGGATAGGCAAGGGGCACTCAATAGTGACCCCCTTCAGGGAGGACGAGTTCATACTCGCGGACCTGGTCTCGTCGGGGAAGGGCGACGAGTTCATAGCGATAAACAACGACACCATGCACATAATAGATCCTACCCAGGACCCCCTGGACATAAGGCAGGTCTCCGGGGCGCTGTCGAACGCGCTCAACGACCTGTTTGTAATAGGGGTCCACAGGGGCCTCATGGTAGCGCCTGTGATAAACGCCCCTGGCCAGGACCTCAAGGAGAGGCTAATGGAGAACGTCCGCGAGTTCTCCAAGTCCATAGGGGCCGAGGTGCTCGACGTGCCGGGGCCCGGCAGGGGGAGGCTCCTCATGGGGGCCACGGTAATGGGCTACAGCGACAGGCAGCCGCCCCAGTTCCACGACAGGGTGAGGCCGGGCATGAAGGTGATAGCCACGAGGCCGCTGGGGGAGCTGGCGCCGATAACCACGTACCTCACAGCGGCGATAGACGAGAGCGTCGTTGACGAGCTTGAGGCCGAGGGGATGAGCTTTGACGAGCTGGAGAGGCTTAAGGAGCAGGCGGTCAACATAATATCCTCGCCCAACAGGGCGGCGGCTGAGGTTATCGAGAAGTACCTGCCCGCCTTCGACGAGGAGTACAGCCCGGACGAGCACATAGCTGCGACCACGGACGTGACTGGGCCTGGAATTTACGTTGTCAAGGAGCTGGCGGACCTCTCGAGGACGATGATAAGGATAGACCAGTTCCCGCTGCTGTTCCCGGATATAGCCAGGTTCGCCACGGAGCACTTCATAATGCCGAACGCCACAGCCGGGACCAACGGGGGCTTCATAATAATAGCCCCCGAGCAGGTGGCTGACGACATAGTGAGGGACCTGAGGTCGAGGGGCTACTCTCCGTCAATAATAGGTGAGGTCGTGGCCAAGGGGACGCCGAAGGTGATAGCGCCCAAGGATATCTCATATTATATATACGATGAGGCCGTACTCTCTGAGCTGGGTGTGGGAGGTGCCTGAGGCCTGCAAGAGGATCAGGGTGACCGGCGTGGTCCAGGGGGTCGGCTTCAGGGCCTACGTGAGGAGGCACGCCACCATGTTAGGGCTGACCGGCTACGCCAAGAACATGCCTGACGGCAGCGTCGAGATAGTGGCCCAGGGCCAGGAGAAGTCCATAGAGGAGCTTCTACAGCAGCTGAGGGAGAGCCACTTCGACATAGATAACATAGAGGTTGAGGACCTGACGGGCTGCAACTACGCCCACTTCACGACCATGTGAGGTGACCCGCCATAGCTGACAGGGCGTCAAAGGTCCTCGACCTCAGGGGCCTCGACTGCCCGGAGCCCGCCATACTTCTTTACCGAGAGTTCGGGAAGCTGAGCGTGGGCGAGTGGGTAGAGGCCGAGGTTGACATAAAGGAGTGCGCCTTCGTAGCTGCAGAGCTCATAAACAGGAGCGGCTTCGGGGTGGCCACAGTTGAGGAGCTCGGGGCCAGGCGGTACAAGGTGAGGGCGCTCAGGACAAGGTAAGGCGCCCTGCCTTATATTTCCAAGGGAACCCGCTGTCCCCGGCGGGCAACTTGAGGGAGCTGAGGTACAACCCGCTCACCGGCCAGTGGATAATGGTTTCAAGCGAGAGGGCCCAGAGGAGGTGGAGGCCCCAGGGGTACTGCCCGTTCTGCCCAGGGGCCGAGGAGACGGGCTACGGCTGGGACGCCCTGGTGCTCCCCAACAGGTTTGCTGTGCTCTCAAAGGAGGCCGAGCCCGTGATGGGCGGCGACATACTCAGGAGGGCCCAGGCCTACGGAGACTGTGGCGTGATAGTTGAGACGCCAGAGCACAACGTTAAGGACCTGGACGAGCTGGGCCTTGACCACGTGGTCAAGGTGCTGAAGCTATGGCAGCAGGTGACCGCCAAGGAGATGTCGGACAGGAGGATAGTGTACCTGGCCATATTCAGGAACAAGGGCGAGGAGGTAGGGGTCTCGCTCACTCACCCCCACGGGCAGTACTACGCCATGCCTTTCTTCCCGCTCAGGCCGAGGCTCATAGCAGACAACGCCAGGAGGTACTACAGGAGGTTCGGCAGGTGCGCCTTCTGCGACATAGTGAGGAGGGAGCTTGAGGACAAGGAGAGGGTGGTCTACTCAAATGGCAGCTTTGTAGCCTTCCTGCCCTACTACGCTTCGTGGCCCTTCGAGCTCCACGTCTACCCCCTCAGGCACGTCCAGTACATAACTGAGCTGGGCGACGAGGAGCTGAAGTACATGGCGGACGCCCTTAGGGCCTCGCTGGGGGCCCTTAACGCCCTGTTCTCAAGACAGATGCCCTACACCTTCAACCTGTTCCAGGCCCCCCTCAGGGGAAGGTGGCCCTTCCTTCACATGCACCTTGAGATATACCCGCTGCTCAGGGACAGGGACAAGCTGAAGTACGCGGCCGGCATAGAGATGTCCACCTGGGACTTCACCTATGACGGCGTGCCGGAGGAGAACGCTGGGCTTCTGAGGAAGGCCTGCGAGTCCGTGAAGTCCAGGCTCGGCCTCCTTGGAACGTGCGGCGCGGGGCCAGGCATTATTTAGGTGGGGCGCCCACAGGGGCCCGGGAGGCTTAACATGATAACGGTCAGGTCGCCCGGCAGGGTTAACATAATTGGCGAGCACACGGACTATGCCCTGGGCTACGTCATGCCCATGGCCATTCAGCTGGGCACCACCTTCACCGCTGAGCCGTCCCTGGACGGGAGGACTTGCATATTCTCGGAGGCAATGAAGGAGGAGCTCTGCTTCGGCGACGAGCTCGTCAGGGAGGGCAAGTGGATTGACTACGTCAAGGGGGTCTACTATGCAATAAGGAGCAGGGGGCTCAGGTACATGCACGTCAGCGGCAGGCTCAGCGGGGACCTGCCCATGAGCTCCGGCCTCAGCTCCTCGGCGAGCCTGGAGATGGCCATAGCCGTCGCCCAGAACGAGCTGGCGAGGCTGGGCCTCTCGAGGCTTGATCTGGCCCGCCTGGGGGTCACGGCGGAGAACGAGTTCCTTGGGATACCGAGCGGCATCCTGGACCAGTTCGCCGCCGTGATGGGCAAGGAGGGCAGGGCCGTGTTCACTGACACTGAGACCCTCAACTACGAGTACGTTCCAGTACCTGAGGACGTGGAGTTCCTGGTGTTCCACACCGGCATAAGGAGGGCGGTGGCAGGCACCGAGTACTCAGATAGGGTCAAGGTCGTTAAGTCCGCCCTCAGGGCCCTCGGGGTGAGCTCGTCAAAGTACGTCAGGGAGGAGCAGCTTTCAAGGCTTAATGAGCTGCAGAGGAAGAGGCTCGGCTACGTCATAAGGGAGAACTCCAGGGTCCTTGCCGTGAGGGACGCCCTGAGGAGCGGCGACGTGGTGACCGCGGGCAAAATACTGACGGAGGCGCACTGGGACCTCGCGAGGAACTACGAGGTCAGCGTGCCTGAGCTTGACTTCTTCGTGGAGTTCGCCACCTCCCACGGGGCCTACGGGGCAAGGCTGACGGGCGCCGGCTTCGGGGGCGCCGCCATAGCGTTGGTTGACAGGGGCAAGGGGGAGCAGCTCGGCAGGGAGGCCGAGGAGGAGTACGTCAGGAGGTTTCCGCACAGGCCTCAGCACTGGGTGGTGACCCCCGCCGAGGGGGCGAGGGTAATTGACGTTAGGCCTTGAACTCACTTTAACCTTGCGATGCCAGGGCTCAGAGGGGGTAGCGATTGGACAGGCAGGCTGCTATTGAGGGCGTGGCCCTCATAATAATAGGGGTTATCGCGCTGGGCCTCTACCTGGGCCTCGCGATGAGCCAGCTCACTATATATTACCCTCTCAGGGGCTCGTCGCTGCCTGAGAACCCAACCTATGAGGCCCTATTCTACAACGTGACTGCAAGGCTTTACCAGGGGAACAGCACTGGGTGGGCCCTGATAATGGTAAGGTTCAACCAGACGCAGCCCCCGTTCATGGTTATGGGGGTCTACGTAGTCCGCACGGGCGGATCTCCTGCAATAGCGGCATCGCTGCAGAGCCTAGAGCTTCAGCCCACGGAGGTCCTGGAGTCTGCTCAGCCCTTTGTGCTTAATGAGACTGAGCTGGAGCGGCTGCCGCACCTTGTCTACTACCTTAACGGGGTCCCCTACGCCGCGGCCCAGCTGAACGTGACCAACATAACTAACGGCAACCTGAGGGGGTCCATAACGTCCTACTATGACCTGAGCACTGGAAACCTTCTCTTCGCTAACTTGACCTACGTCTACGCCAACGGCACCCCGTACTCGACGGCCATCTACAAGCTCTATAATGTAACTGTGCTATTCTATCACAACGGAGTCCTCAGGGTCCAGGACGTGCCCTTGGTCTACTTCGCCTACGGGGTCCTCGCGCTCGTGGCCGGCGTCGGCATGGTGCTCGGGGCCATCAGAATACTCGGCTCAGCCTAGCTCCCTCCTGACCTCATCAACTATTTTTATGGCGTCCCTCACCTCATCGTCGCTGAGCGGCCTGAGGGGCTCCCTCACGAACCTCTTCACCGGGGTCCCCATGGCCTCCAACACGGCCTTTATTGCAGCCGGCGACTCGACCCCCTGCCCGCTCATCCAGTACAGCCTGCTCAGTTGAAGTATAACGCTGTTAAACTTCTCCGTGAGCCCCCAGTCCCTTGACTCGAAGGCCCTTACGAGGCTCACGTAGGGCTCAGGCATTATGTTGCCGAGCCCTGGGACAACGCCGTCGCCTCCCGCAAAGAGGGTCGGGAGCAGCATGTGGTCGAGGCCTGTCAGCACGCTGAAGTCCTTCCTCACCGCCTTGACCTCCCTTATCAGCTCCACCAGGTACGAGAAGTCCGCGAAAGTGACCTTGGCCGCCGACACGTTGCTGAACTCCTTGGCCAGCCTCACGTAGATGCTGACGGGCACGACAACCCCGGTGTTCAGCGGGTTGTTGTATATTATCACGGGCACGTCAACGCTCCTGGCCACCGCGGAGAAGTGCCTGTACATTACCTCGTCGGAGGACCTGTAGAAGAAGGGGGGCAGAATAACAACGCCGTCTGCGCCGACGTTAACGAACTCCTTTGCCATCCTGACCGAGTCCTCGGTCCTCAGGGAGCTGACGCCCGGGAGCACCATTATCCCTGAGGGGGCGACGTTGACTGCAGTCTTGACCAGCCTGAGGGCCTCGTCAAAGGTCACGTGGACGAACTCGCCCGTGGTGGAGTTCGGGAAGAGGCCGTTGACGCCGCTCTCCACGAGCCTCTTAACGTGCCACTCGAAGGCGTCATAGTCAACCTTGAGGTCAGCGGTGAAGGGCGTTATGAGGGGCACAACGACACCTTCAACCCTGGGCAACCTTACCACCCAGCTCCCCCTCAGCGTGGGGCATTAATAGGGCCATAGGTCCTCGGCTGTTGGCGCTATTTATTGCGCTAGGCAAAAGGGATTCCCAGCGGCTGGGGCTAGCAATGAAAGGACGGCCGGACGACCCAGAAAGATCGCGCGGAGTGAGGAGGATATCGCTTTACAACCTGGTAAACGGCATGACCAGCAGCGCCTACTCGTCTTACCTCTCGTTTATAGGGGCCTCCCTGGGGCTCTCGGGCTATACCCTTGGCATAGTCTCAACCGCGGGCACCTTCTTCACCAACATGGCGCAGTACTTCTCGTCAGTCACCAGGAGCAGGGCAAGGCTCCTGGTGCTCGAGGGAAACCTGGTGAGGGGCCTCGGCCTCTTCCTTATGCTGTTCTTCCTGAACAGCCACATAATATACACCATTCTGGTTGCCGTGATTATGGCGGGCTCGGGCGTAAGCTCCATGGGCCTCTCCCTCCTGAGCGAGTACTACAGCAGGGGGAGCAGGAGCATAGTTTTGTCCAGGATGGCCTTCTACTCGGCCCTGGGCTCGCTTCCTGTCATAGTGGCCGGAGGCCTGTACATGGCCACTAACGTGGAGCTGGCTAAGTACATCTTCGTCGCATCAGCCGTGGTGACGACCATTTCCACCTTCATAGTGTTTGACCTGCCCTACGACGAGCCCCAGGGACGAAGGTCCCTCAGGCTCTCCGCCAAGGGACTTGAGAAGTTCCTGGCGTTTAACTTTGCCTACATGATTGTGTGGTCCTTCGCCTGGCCCCTCTTCCCCCTCTCGCAGATATACGTGTTTAAGATGACGACCGAGCAGGTGGCCATAATAAACGTCATAGCCACCTCCTCAACGGTTGTCGTCCAGAGGTTCATAGGGGGCTTCATAGCTAGGAGGATGAAGCTCTCCCTGTTCCTGGGCAGGTTCACCAACACCTTCTTCGCGCTGGCCTACGCCGTGTCACCCAACATTTACGGCATATACGCATCCCAGCTCCTGGCGGGGCTGGCCAACTCAATAAATAACGTGGCCTACTTCTCATACCTGGTCGATAAGGCGGAGGACAAGAGGGCCGCCATAGGCACTTACAGCGTTGTCATGGGCGTAGGGGCCCTGATAGGGGGCGAGCTGGGCGGCTGGGCCTTCGAGTACCTTAAGGCGATAGAGGGCTACGAGTGCCTCAGGCAGCTGATGCTGTACACGGCGATAGCCAGGGCGTCAGCGGCCTCCCTATTCCTGCTCCTCTAAAGCGCCGCCCTGGCCTCCCTGAGGGCGCTGAGCTGGGACTCGAGGTCCCTGGGGGAGGAAACTATGACCCCGTCCACCACGCCCCTGAGCCTCTCTATGGCCTCCCTGACCTCGCTCATGGTAACGAGCTCCTCCCTGGGGATGGATCTGAGCGCATCTGCATTGGCTTCAGTGAGCAGCACCAGGTACACGTAGAGCTTGGAGCCCCTGAGGTGAACCTCCCTAGCCACCTCGCTCACGAGGCCGGAGCGCCAGGGCCTCGTTATCACGTAGAAGTCGGCGCCCGAGGAGGCCCTCCTGAGGACCTGGTCCATAGGCTTGGCGAGGCTCAGGAGGTGGCCGACCCTCACCCTTATCCCAAGGGACCTTATCACGGCTGCCATGGCCTCGGGGTCCGTGTTGCACGGGTCGCCGAGGGCGGGCCTGTCCCCCCTGAGGAGGAGGAGCCTCGAGACGCCAGCGGCCTCCATTGACATGGCTATGTTGACCACGCCAAGGGGGCTGACGTCGAGGAGCCTAAGGTGAGCTATCAAGTCCGCCCTGCCGCCCAGGGCCGACCTGATGGCCGCGGCCATGACAGGCGACGAGGGGGCCGGCGCGCCGAGAGGGGCGTCGGGCACGTCAAGGGAGTCCGCAAGTTCAAGGAGCCTTGAAGCCACCCTTGCCATCTTGTCAAGGGACCTCTTGGGCGGCAGCTCGGCGATCAGCTCAAGGTCTTCCAAAACCCTCGCCTTTCAGCTCTGCTTCGGAGGCCGCGCTTATAAATTACAAGCGCAACTTGACTGCCTATAATGGTTTCAAATAATTTTAACCAGCTCGCTTACGGTAGTCAGCACGAACACGCTACCGAGGAACTTGTATATGGTTGACGACCTCATCCTGTTGGCCAGCCTGGCGAAGTATATGCCGGATAGCATCGCAACGACGCCTATTATTACCGACGCCATGACGTCCGACATGCCGTCAGCTATGTAGGCCTCGGCCCCCGAGGCCGCGGACATGAACATGGCCAAGGTGGCGGTTCCTATAATCCTCTTGACCTCCATTGAGAAGAGGAGCATCATTATAGCTATGAACATTATCCCCCGCTGGCCCCAAGGGTGCCCGTCACCAGGCCCACCACGAAGCTGAGGGCAGGCGCGAGGACGTAGGCGACCCTGCCCAGTCCCAGGCTTCTCAAGTTCAGCGACGGGCTCTTAGACCTCTTAAATGACACGTAGGCCATGTATGCGGTGAAGGTGGAGAATGCTATCTCAAGGGCCCTGACGGTGGCCCTGAAGGCTATGGCCGAGCCCACCTGGGCCCCAAGGACGGCCCCGAGTCCTATGAGCACGGCCCTCTTAACGTCGACGTTCCTGTGCGTGAAGTAAACGTATATTACCGAGGTGGTAGTTATGACGTCGACCAGGAGGCTTGAGCCTATGGAGTCCTTAAAGCTAAGGCCCAGGTAGGAGAGGGCTGGAACCACTATAAGGACGCCGCTGGAGCCAGTTATCCCCGTGAGGGCGCCAACGGCCACTCCTATGAGCACGAGGGCGTACAGAGGTATTACGTGCGCCATAGCTTGGTCCAGGGAGGCTATAATGTGTAAACTAACTCTTTAAAGTTTTTGTAAATAGTTAAACTGGTAACGTCATCCAAGCGCGCCGAGGGCGAAGCCCAGGAGGGCCAGGGGGACCACGTAGAGCTCCACGTCCTTGACCCTGGTGGCGACGTCCTTGGTGGGCGACCTCACCAGCTTTAGAGACTCATAGATGAACACTAGGTCCACAGCCGCTATTGGAACGCCGTAGTAGAGCGGGTTGGCTATTCCAAGGAGCGGCGGCAGCGGGCTGAGGGCTATTGCAGCCAGGTAGAAGGCCATGGAGGCCAGGGAGGCCTTTGCGGGGCCGTGCACCACCGCCAGCGTCCTAACCCCGTGGAGCCTGTCGCCCTCGACGTCAGCGATGCCCTTAGCTATCTCCCTCCCCACCATGGAGAGGAATATCATGAGCGTCTCGAGCACTATGGCCATACTGACCCCGCCCCCCATGAGGGCGCCGTAGAGCAGCGGCGAGACCCCAGTGAAGGCGACCATGAAGTTGCCCAGGAGGCCCGTCCTCTTCGTTACCGTGTCGTAAAGCACTGCGTCAACGTAGGACACTGCCGCCACGGCAAGCTCTGGCAGGCCCATAACTGCTGAAATGATGAGGCCTACCGCGGACGTCAGCCAAAAGAGGGCCTTGGCCTCAGCCACGCTCACCCTGCCTGAAGGTATGGGCCTCCTGGGCGAGTTAACCATGTCAATCTTGACGTCAACTATGTCGTTGAGTATCATGGCTGACGACGTCAGTGTGTAGGCCACCAGGAACCCCATGACAATCGTGGCTATGGACGGGAGCCTGCCGCGGCCGGCTACGAAGGCCCCGACTATCACTATGATCCCCATCATGACGCCGTTGACAGGCCTCATCAGCTCCGCGTAGGCTGTGACCTTTGACAAGCGGGGCCCCAAGAACGCTGGGACTGTCCGCTTATAAGCTGTAATAGCTATCTACAACAGGGGACAGGGCTTGAGCGAGCTTGAGGCGCAGTTCGGCAACGCAGTGGCCAGGTTCAGGTACCCTGACGCCAAGATGTTCAGGTCGATAATAGACTCACTGTCAGACATTATCGAGGAGGCGGCGTTCACAATAACTAAGGACGGGGTCAAGGTCTCCGGGCTGGACCCAGCTAAGGTTGCCTACGTGGAGGTCACGATACCTTACTCGAGCTTCCTCGAGTACGAGCTCTCACAGGACTCCGTCACCATGGGGGCCAACCTGGCCTCACTGTCCAAGGCACTGGTCGACACCAAGAAGGGCAACAGCGTTGAGTTCAGGGTCTCCCAGTCCCAGGTGCTCATAAAGGTCGAGGGCCAGGCCAGGAGGGTCTACCTGCTCCCGAACATAGAGGTGGCCAGCGAGGTGCCTGAGATGAAGCTGGAGCACGACGCCGACATAAAGATAATGGCTGACCCCTTCAGGAGGGCTGTCGAGGACGCCGGCGAGTTTGGAAACGCCGTGGAGCTCGAGGCCACGGACACTTACTTTGCCGTGAGGGCCAGCGGGGACAGGCGCGCCGAGGCGAAGTTCCTCAGCGGCTCCGGCTCGTTGATATCGCTTGAGGTCAAGGAGATCGCCAAGGCCGTTTATGACTACAGCTACCTGGACAAGGTGCTGTCGCTGGCCAAGGTCGCCGAGCAGGTGGAGGTCATGTTCAAGACCGACAACCCGCTTGAGCTTAGGCTGGACTCGCCCAGCTTCTCAGTTAGGTACGTGCTGGCGCCGTACACCGGCGAGGCCGCTGGCGAGGAGGAGAGGACGAGCGGGAGGTCTAAGAAGAAGGAAGAGGCTAAGGAGGAGGCGGCCGAGTCGGAGGAAGCTGCCGAGGAGGGCGAGGAAGAAGAGGAGGGAGGAGAAGAGGAGGAGGGCTCGTCAGAGGAGGAGTAACGAAGTCCTGGTCGTGGGCACCTCGGGCCCCTCTCCAAAGTATTTAACAGGGTCGCCGACGACGTGGCATAGTGCCCTCAGGGCCTCGAAGGAGTCGTCCCTTCCCCTTATTATTACTCCCCGCCTTAACCTGGAGAGCTGCAGGGCGGCGCTCACGCTGCCGTAGACTAGCACGGCGGTGCTGTCCTCAATCATGGCGGCGACCTGCGAGGCCTCTGAGCAGTCGTCGTAGAGTGACACGGAAACTATAGGCGCCTGGACGTCGGTCCAGAGGAGCTCCGCGCTCCTGGGCACGTCGCTTATTATCAGCGGCGAGACGTAGTTGCCGTTAACGTTAACTTCGCCGGAGAGCGACGCGCCCTTGGAGGTGGCGTCGTTTATGAGCTTCACTGCCCTGTCCACGAGCCCCCTCGTCCTCAGCGGCCCCACGTCCTTGCCCTCCAGCGGGCTTCCGACGCTGAGCTGCGATATGTAGTCCTCCATAGAGTCAAGGAGCTCCTCACCAAGGCGCCTTGAGGCCAGCACCCACCTCACCGAGCCGCAGGCCTGCCCAGCGTTGGAGACCGCGGAGTCGACGACCTGCCTCGCCAGGGACTCCACGTCGTTGGGCTCACCGCACAGGAGCAGCGCGGCCCTCCCCGAGCAGTTAGCTACCACGTTGCTGAACGTCCTGCTAACCGAAAGCCTGGTGAACTCCCTGCCAAAGAGCACCGTCGCCGCGACCTCCTGCTCCGCCAGTCTGCCGTAGCCGTTCACGTTTACAAGGGACACGAAGTCCCCAAGGTCAGTGCCCCTAAGTATCGCTACTGCCGCGGCCGTCGAGGCGGAGGCCCCCCAGGGGGACTTGACCACCGCGGGCATGCCGTTGGCAAGGAGCGAGGCAGCGCCCGCTATGGCGCCGAAGAAGGGCGACGTGAAGGGGGGCAGGACCAGGCCGACGCCCTCCCTGGAGTGAACCGTGGTCGAGGTCCACTCGCCGCTCATGTCGAAGTGAAGCCTGCCCGTGAGCGAGCCTCCCCTGGCGCTGGCGAGCTCCTGGGCCTGTGAAAGTATGGCCTGAGATGCCTCTACCTCGTCCCTGGCCTCGGAGAGCTTCTTGCCCGTCTCCATTGAGATGACCTTTATAATCGCGTCCTTATAGTCATCTATGGCGTCCGAGGCCTCGAGGAGCGACTCAACCCTGTCAGAGGGCGACATAAGCGAGAGGGAGTCGTACCTGAGCCTGAAGGCCGGCGAGGGATCGGGAGGGACGGTTATGTAGTACCTGAGGCCCAGCGGCGTCTCGACCCAGACCCTCCTGCCCTGCTCGATGGCCTGCCCTCCGACCACGTACCTAACTCCAAGGCCGTCGTCCGTGACGAGGGCCTCGTCTATTGATTTCAGGAGCCCGGGGACCTCGCTCAAGGGCTACACCTCCTACACGGGCTCCTCGGGGTAGCCCATGTTGGTGGCCACGTAGACTGCCAGCGCGAACAGGGCGCTGCTCAGCCTGTTGACTATCTTCAGCGCGAGGGGGTCTATCTTGTACTCCCTGGAGGCCCTTACCATGACCCTCTCAGCCCTCCTGATCACAGCCCTGGCGACGTGCAGCGCCGCCGCGGGGCTGGGGCCCGCGGGCAACACGAAGTTCTTGAGAGGGTGCCTGCCGTAGTAGTTGTCTGCCATGTCCTCAAGCCTCCTCAGGTCGTCCTCCGTCACCGAGGCCTTCCCTGAAGCCGTGTAGCCGACCCTGAAGATGAGCCTCTGTATGTACTCCAGGTCGGCCAGCACGTCAGTCATGTAGCTGGGGACCAGCGACCTGGCTAGCCCAACGAAGCTGTTGGCCTCGTCCAGGGAGCCCATTAGCTCCACGAGGACGTGGTCCTTTGGGACCCTCTCGTTGAGGAGGCTGCAGTATGTTGTGCCCTCGTCGCCCGTCCTGGTGAACACGTGGGACAAGCGCTTCCACCGCCTGGCTAAGGCCTGCCAGGGTAATAAAGGCTGGGCTCAGCGCCGCTAAGCTGATATCTGACCTTCTCCCGCCCTGGAAGGGGCGAGGCTTGCAATTCATATCCGTCACGCGCTGGCATTGTAGTTGCTGAGTATCGACCTGACTACTGCGGCAGTGGTATCGTGCGCCCTCGCTCTCCTGTCGAGCTCCTTTATGAACTCGCTGACCCTGCCATGAACCTCAGCCCTGGAGAGCTCCACGGCGACCCTCTCAATGGCATCAAACAGCTCGCCGTCCTTGATGTTCTGGGCCGCATACCTCATCACAGCGTTCGCCAGCGGGGCCCTCCTGTCGTCCAGAAGCACTGTAGTGTCAACCTCAAACCCCACGTACCTGTAGATAGTCCTTATCATCACTTCTACCTTGACTTTGCCGAAGACGACGTAGGAAACCCCGTCCTTAACGTCGTTCACGGCCACTGTGGAGAGGTACATCGTGCCAGTCTCGTCCACGTCGCTGAGGCTCATATACTTGATCACCTCAAGGCCGTCCTCAGCGAAGGCGCTCTTCACGGCCTCGTAGAACTGGTTGAAGGCGTCCGCGTCCGCGTAGGCCACTGCCATCTCTAGCAGCTCCTCGTTCATTGAGACTACGTTTATCAGCTTCTGGGCGAGGGCGTCCTCCAAGCCTCTTCACCCGTTGTTGCTCAGCGTGGGCAGCGGCTGCCTCTCCACAATGTCACCGTCCTCGACGTACACAGTGGCCAAGTTAATTATTCCCAAATCAATGGAGGCTCCTAAATTACTCTTGTTTTCAGGTGATATTTTCGACCTCAACTGGGACGTGGGCATATCAACCCCTCCTAACCTAGTTATAAACTACCTCCAGTCAGTCTAAATCGCTTCCCCGCGCCACTTAAGTTTTCCCTTGAACTTTAAGGTCAGCTTGAAGTCCTTCAGTAGATAATCCTCTTACCTTAGCCTGCCTCGTAACGGTCGTTCCTGATGATGACAATCGGCTTATACTTCCCATTTTTGTCCTTTTAGTACCCTGGAGGTCTTGGCCACAACGAGTTTAACGACGTTAGCCCTCTTCATCCCCTTTCGCCCGCCGCTCCTCAATGCGTTTCTTTATGGTTTCTCGATAAGTCGCCAGCTGACAACGCTAGGCTGATATGTCATAGTGCATTGTCAGCGGCGTGGTGGTCTGGGCGAACACGTAGCCCTCCCTGAAGGCATAGCTTACGACGGCCATGTACCTGTCCTGGAGCCTCGGCAGGTACTGCCTCACCTCCTGGGGGAGCGACAGCGACTCGACCTGGGACTCCTCGCTCCTGAGCAGCACCTTGGTGTTAGTGAGCTGTATCACTATGCTGTTAAGGTCCTTGGGGCTGTGCGTGCTGAAGACAAGCCCTATGCCCCTTGACCTCCCTAGCCTGGCTATCCTGGATATCATTGCTGAGATCTCGCTTACCTCCTCCGCCTCCTCCTTGGACCTCCCCTCGCTTGGGAAGAACTGGTGGGCCTCATCTATGAAGATGACTACCTCGGGCGAGTCCCTCTCCCTCCTCCTCCAGGCCTCGTGCTTCCACGCTATGATCCTCTCAAGCATCCTGTACGTGAGCACCCTCAGGGCCTCGGGGCCCCCCTGGGAGCTCTCGAGGCCCTTCCTGAGGTCGAGCACCACGGGCACCTGCAGCAGGTTGGCCTCCCTCACGATGCTCTCCCAGCTGGGCTCCCTGAGGACCTCAAGGCCCTTGTCCGAGACTATCATGACGTCGACGAACCCCGTGTCCAGGAGGGCCGAGACCCTCCTGAACAGGGCCTCAACCGTGCTCCTGTGCGGCATGAGGGACAGTATCACCTTAGCAGTGAAGTCCACGGCCTCGTCAAGCTTGACGGCGCTGGCCCTCCCCCTCTCGTCGTAGCCCACGAGCCTCAGGAGCGGTATGTCCTCAGGACTTGCGGCCTCCTGGGACTCCCTCCTGTTGGCCACGTAGTTGCTCATGAGCTCCCAGGCCATCTTCATGGCCTCCTCGTCGGATGGGCCCTTCCTGAGCTTCATCAGGGCGACCAGCAGCGCCGCCTGCAGGATCTCCATGGGCGGGTTGAACTTGAACTTGGCCTTGAACTTCCTCCTTATCGAGGCCAGCATGCTCCTTGCCAGCTCGCTCATGCCTGGCATGAGGCTGACGAGAGAGTCCGTGGTGCTCCTGCTGGTGTCGATGAAGTACGGCACCAGGGCCAGCCTGAACGGGAGCCTCTGCGCCTCAAGGTACGTCAGGCCTGTGGAGTCCGACACCTTGTGCTTCAGGTCGGCCTCAACCTCGCTCTCGAGCAGGGGGGCTATGACGTCCCTGACGTACTCCTTGCCAAGCTCCCTGAGGACGTCAACGTAGTTGCCTCCCTCCCTCGAAGTCCAGATCTCGCCGAGGACCTGGGCAGTTATGGGCAGGACCACCATTACTCCGGGGGGCGGCGACACGTTGGAGTAGGCGTTCTCGTAGACCTCCCGGGGCTCCGGGGGCCTCTGGGGCTTCATGGGCAGCTGGACGAAGTCGTCATTAAGGTCAACTATTATTGCCGTGAAACCCCTCCTTGAGCTGCTGTAGGCGGCGGCTATCATGTTCTTAAGCAGGGTAGTCTTTCCGGCCCCGGTGGTGCCCACTATCAGTATGTGGTGAAGGAACGTCTGGACCGGCAGCTTAACCGGTATTCTGCCGCCATCTATGAGGCCCCCCGGCGTGGCAAGGCTGCCGAGGACCACGCCCTCCGGGGGCAGGTCCAGGAGCTCCCTGAGGGTCTGGGGTGACGGTACCACGACGGGGGCCTGGGGCTCTATGCTCTTGACCGCGGGCCTCGGGGACGGGTCACCGTCGCCCTTCTCCAGGACCAGCTCCCCCTCTATTATGGCGTCTGTTATGAGCCCCCTGGGCTCGACGCTGTTAACTATGGGGCTCACCGGGGGCTGGAGGCCCATCATGGCGAGCTCGTCCCTCCTGTTTATGGACGTGACCCTCACAAGGACGAGCCTCAGGTCCTTGGGGTCAACTATTACCAGGTAGTCGCCGACCCTCTGGAAGGGCGCCTCCCTCTCCCTGTAGTAGGTCGACGGGTCTATGACGAACTCTATCCTGGAGCCCTCGCCCACCTTCACCTCGTTGAACCTCGAGACCCTGCCCACCAGCTTGCCGACCTTGTTGGCCTTCTCATAGGCGGCCCTCAGCATCTGGTCTAGCCTGTCCACCTCGCTCTCTACTGCCTTGAGCTTGTCGAGCTGAAGCCCCTCCTTGTCAGCCAATTACTCCTCACCCTCCCCCGCCAGCCCCCTGAGCTCGACCTCGCTCTCGTAGCCCAGCCTGCCGCCCAGCCCCACGACCTCCTTAGCCAACAGCGCTCTTAAGGAGGAGGTCAGGGCCTTGGCCCTCCTGTCGCTCATGGAGACGCTCACGGGCTCAAGGCTCTCCCTGGCCAGGGAGTCCCCAAGGAACGCCTGGAGTGGGTCCACATTGAACTCCTCAAGCATGTTAAGGGTCTCCTCGGTGTACTCCAGCCTGAAGACCTTGGACCTGACGCCGAGCTTCTGCCACGCGCTGGGCATCATAATTACGTACTCCACTATCTTCTCTATGCCGTCGCCGCCCTTAACTATTATCTTTGGGGTAACATATACCCTGCCTGGCACCTCGTCCACGCACCCCAGCGAGGTCAGCCTCTGCAGTATCATTGAGTCCGTCTCGCCGGGCGCAGAGAGGCCGCAGCCCTCCAGGAGCCTTGAGTACGACGGCGACGAGGAGAGTATGAAGCTCCTCTCAACCCTCTTAACGACCCCTATCACAGGGACGCCGGCGGACTCCAGCTGCTTAACAGCCTCGTACCTCTGAACCATGAGGTTGCCGACGCCCTTGCCCTGGCTTATGAATATGGGCCCGTCGAGCATGACCACGGGCCTCCTGCCGGCCTCGGCGAACGCCCTGGCTATCTGCTCAACCGGGACCTCCATGGCCCACCTCTCGAGCGAGAGCCTGGCGTAGTCAGCGAGCTTAGATATAAACGACTGGGACAGGTCCGAGGGGCTCGCCATCACTGAGGCCACGCCCTCCTGCTCAGGGAGCTCAACGGCCCCGTGGGGCACTACATATATGAAAGGCGGGGGCGAGGGGCCGCAGCTCATGGGCTCGCCGTAGAGCGACGGGTAGTCGCACAGCTCCACGGGGCCCGGGCCCGACACCGAGAGGGCGGAGACGAGTATGTCGGCGTAAGGCGTGGCCAGGAGCCTGGTGCTGGTGTCAACGCCTACGTGCACCATGTCCTTCGAGTAGCCCGGCACCCTCCTGGGCAGGAGGGGCCTCGAGGCCCTCTCGAACATGTCCACAGGCCCCCTGTCCTCGTCGCCTGACGCCTCAAGGATCTCAGAGAGGCTAAGTGACGACCTGCCGCTCCTCCTGGAGCTGCTGCCCGGGTTCAGCAGATCCCTTGCGAGCTCACCTACTATCTCTGAGACAGACGGCGTGCTGCTCACCAGTTATGCTCGTGGTAATAACGTTACAGTAATACCTAATAAAGGGACTCCCCTCCGGGTACGGCTATTATTCCCTGAAACTGCGTGAAAGTAATACGGAAGAGCCTTGATCTCAGTGGTTACAGCTGCATACAACGAGGCGGAGAACGTCCCAAAGCTCGCCGAGAGGCTCAGGGCCGCGCTGAAGGGCTACGACCACGAGATCATACTGGTTGACGACAGCTCGCCCGACGGCACCGCCGCGGTGGCCGCCAAGTACTTCGACAGGGTCATAGTTATGAATAACGTGGGCCAGACCGCGAGCCTCCTAGAGGGCATAAAGGAGGCCTCAGGGAACCTGGTTGTGACTATAGACGCTGACCTCGAGAACCCGCCCGAGCTCGTGCCGGCCCTCGTTAGGGCCGCGGAGGACATGGGGTGCGACGTGGTGGTGGCGTCGAGGACCTGGCTTCCGAGGCCAGCCGAGGTGATGGCCTCAGCCACCCTCGGAAGGCTCCTGGGCGTCAGGGACCTCTTCTCCAACTTCAGGGTCTTCAGGAGGTCCCTCCTGGCGGACTATAACCTTAAGCTTGGGGAGACCTTCGGCTGCGAGCTCCTGGCAGCCTCGAGGCTCAGGGGGACTAAGGTCTGCGAGGTGCTCTACAGGCCGCCCCCAAGGAGGCGGAGCCCCAGGATCGGGGGGACGCTTAAGGCTAACATCAGGGCGACGCTCGCCTGGCTCAAGTGCACGTACTTCTACGTTGGCCTCTCCACGGCTAAGGCCCTGGGCCTAAACGCTGTCTAAGTGGTGTTATACTAGGCATTTACCTTCTACGGGATAGACGCTATCGCTAAGAACTCGTTTCATAAACACGTAAGGTACATGCCGTGATGTTTTTAAAGA
The DNA here is from genome assembly GCF_049973875.1 of Acidilobus sp. Classification (NCBI taxonomy): domain Archaea; kingdom Thermoproteati; phylum Thermoproteota; class Thermoprotei; order Acidilobales; family Acidilobaceae; genus Acidilobus; species Acidilobus sp. The sequence goes on along the minus strand of NZ_JBMFJI010000013.1, from coordinate 10,815 downwards.
TTATTTAGTGGGACCCACACTGGTGTTTTAGCGTATGAGTAGCGAGGAGAGAATTCAGAGGGCCGAGAGCACAGACAGGCAGCTCAGGAGGTCCCTTTCGTTCATGGACATAACTGCGCTGGTCTTCGGCGCCCTGGTGGGAAGCGGGTGGCTCTTCGCCGTTGTCAGCAGTTTCCGGTAAACCGTGAAGTTCGTACTATTTGACATCATTTATCGTCCCTAACCCTTTTAATGCTATTAAGTAAGCCGAGGCCGTATGTCTGTCAAATCCTTTTTCTCTCATCACCCTATTATGATCCTCTGAGTTAGTAGTAGCCTTCGGGTCGACCAGGATAACGTTAAACCCCAGCCTGAGCGCCTTAATGACGCCGTGGGTTAGCATCTGCCTCTTGGCGAAGCGCGTTATCTTCCTGTTGGCGCTCCTGCTCCCTGTGAACCTCCTCCCCTTCACTAAGAATAAGTCCTCGAAAGTGACGTAGTCAACGCCTATCCTGGCCAGGAACGCCAAGGCCCGGGACATCGCGTTCAGCCTAAGGGCCTTCGCCCTCTCCTCAGGGAAGCCGTGGGAGACCGCCTCGGAGTACCACCACGTTTTAAAGGCGGCGATTTCACCATCCTTATTAATCGCGACGACGTTAAGCCTGTCGCTGTTCAGGTCGAGGCCAGCAATCAAACCGTAGCCTGCGGGCTTCGGCGAGGAGAGGTGCTTCAGGTACAGCCAGAGCGGCACTTGAAGGTGAATCGTCGGCCTCCCCTTAAAGGAGATCACAGCGCCGTAGCCCTCCTCCCTCCTTTTTGCCAGGTCCTCAAGCTCGCGGAGCAAAGGTAAGTACTCCTTACCGAAGTAGGCCCTGCCGTGAACCCACTCCCCGCTCCACGGGTCTCTGACCCTGACCTCCACGTGATCCTCCAGAACGTGGAACTTTATCCCCCTGTTGCCCTCGTCGCTTTTATTCCCCCTGCAGGCAACCCACCTCCTCTTAATCTCAACCTTTCTTCCGCCATTCTCGACAAGGGCTAAGGCCTGCTTGTAGGCAGTTTCTGCGTAAGAGGCGTAAGGTATAACCTTATACAGCTCCTTAACGGCCTCGTTTAGAGAAACTCCTCTCAGAGCCAGGTTAACCCCAGCCTTCACTGCCTTCGAGTAGTAATATGCGATCAGCGAGACCCTTCCGACGTCCTCAAACTCAACCCTGCCGTTTATCGTTACGAACTGGAAGTTCTCAAGCGCCTCCCTGGAGCCTACCAGCTTACTCCTCGTCGTCTGGCAGGATAACAATTACGATCACCTCCTTGCCAGCGATCCTCTGCCTTTTCCTTCACGTCCTTGGGGATGTATATCGCATACCTCCTCTCGCCGTACTTGTCGCTCCCAGCCGAGGATATGACCCCCCTGAAGACTATCTGCTCCATACCTTATCCGCTCCATATGTTATAAGTAGCAGAAAAACTTATAAGCATTTCCTCTCCTGTATTCCGCTGGAGGGCGCCACCGTGAAGTCGATGAGCAGTCGCGAGGTGGAGGAGGGCGCCCGATGAAGCTCCCCGCGTCGTGGCCGGGAGCCCACGCTCCCTAACCTAGGCGCGGGGAGCGGACAGGGGGTATGAGGACGAGAGGTTGAATACAAGTTCATGAAGCCTCAGTGAAAGTCCGACCCCTCCTACTACACGGCAATGGCGGTGGGTCCGGCGGCGTTCATCTCGTGGATAGTCGCCGGGGTGCTCATGCTCTTCGTGGCCCTCGCCTTCGCTGAGCTCTCGGCGGCGATACCGAAGTCAGGCTCAATAGTGAGGTACCCCCAGTACACGCACGGCAGCTTCGCGTCCTTCACGCTCTCGTGGTCCTATCTCGTGGCCTCCCTGAGCGTGGCCCCGGCCGAGGCGATAGCGGTAGTCACATACCTCGCCATATTCTTCCCGTGGCTCTACACCACCAAGACGACGCCCCTGGGGAGCGTCACGGTGCTCACGGCCCCTGGCGTTGCCATAGCGTTCGCTCTGCTTACGGCGTTCTTTCTGATAAACTACTATGGAGTTAACATAATGGGCTCAACCAACACGTTCCTTACGTACATAAAGTTCGTGGTGCCCATAGTCACGGTGCTGCTCCTCCTGGGCCTCGCGCTGCACCCAAGGAACTTCAGCACCCCGTCCTTTGTGCCCTACGGCACGGCCCCTATCATAATGTCCATATCCACCACCGGCATAGTGTTCTCATACCTTGGCTTCAGGCATGGCCTTGACTTTGCTGGGGAGGCCAGGAACCCGCAGAGGGACGTGCCCCTCGGCACAATACTCGGCTTCGTAATGGGCATAGTAGTCTACGTGCTCCTGCAGGTCTCCTTCACGGGGTCAATACCGTGGCAGGCCCTCGGCCTCAGGCCCGGCAACTGGACGGGCCTCTCCGCCACGCCCATATCAGCTGCCCCGTTCTTTGAGGTGGCCAGGCTCTCGAGCTCCTCGGCCCTGAGGTGGTGGAGCTGGGGCGTCATGGTGGGCGCCATAGTGGTCCCCATAGGCACTGGCCTGATATACATAGGCACCGTGTCAAGGGTGCTCTACGGCATGTCTACGAACGGCAGCATACCGGAGAGCTTCATGAAGCTCAACAGGCACAGGGTGCCCTGGGTGGGGCTGCTCATATCATGGCTTATAGGGGCCCTCTACCTGCTGCCGTTCCCCTCGTGGGCCTACATAGCCAGCCTGACCGTGTTTGCCACGGTGTTCACCTACACCATAGGCGGGGTGGCGGTCCCAGCGCTCAGGAAGCACGCTCCTGAGATAAGGAGGCCGTTCAGGCTCTGGGGCCCGACGGTCATGGGAGGCGTAGCATTCATAGCGGCCTACATGATAGTCTACTGGGCCGGGTTCAGCACCATGTGGATAGCGGTGCCGCTCGTGCTCGCGGGCCTGCCGATCTTCTACATCTACGTGGCGCCGCGCTGGTACAGGGTCAGCAGGTCCCTGGGAGTCGCCCTCGGCGTGGCCTACTGGGTCGTGCTGGCGCTCACCACATACTCATATACAGGGGCATAGTGCTGCCATGGGCCTCAATAGGCTACGGGCCCCTCGCGCTCAGGCAGTCGTACCAGGTCGACTTCTGGGCCTTCGTGCTGATCAACCTGCTCACAACGGTAGGCTTCACGCTGGTGGTTTACTCTCAGGGCAACGATGAGCTGAGGCAGGAGATAAACTCCGGCTGGTGGGTTATAGCGGCCCTCTTCGTCGGCCTGGTGCTAGTGTTCTACGGCACCCTGGGCCCCTTCGGGTCCAAAGCGCCCATAGGCTACCCGCTTGACGACGTGAGCACGGCTGTGGTGGCGGCGGTCCTTTACGTGTTCGCGCTTTTCAGCGCGCGCAGGACCAAGGACCTCGAGGCCCTGATACAGTCGCTCAGGGGCCCCTAAAACACAGGTCCTTTTATTCGCTTTTTTAGCTGCGCCCCCTGCAGGGGCTCAGCTTGCCCACGTTTAAGTTTGATGAGAGCAGGTTCAGGGCGGTAAGCTTTCTCCCCTCTTCCAACAGGGCCTTCGTGGACAGCTGCATAGCGAGCGACTCCGGCAGGATATGCGTCTCCCAGGTCAGCGGGAGGACCATAAGGATAGCCGAGCCTGGGGCCAAGGACTTCAAGGCCCAGCAGCTGGGGTCGCCCGAGCTCGTCGCAGGGGACTACAGGGTGCAGCTGCTGCCTCACATTAAGGTGACGCGCGGAGGCGTGACAATCTTTGAGGAGTGGGAGCCTGACGACAGGCTGGCTCGCGGCGCCAACAGGACGTGGGTCGACCCGCTCTTTGTGGACGTGAAGCCCACGGAGAGCTGGCTCAACTACCGCACCATAGTCACCGGCAAGGTGACCTGCGCCGACGGCAGGGTCTGCAGCTCCTTCGCCATCTCCCTCAGGCCCGGCGAGCCGCTGTACGGCCTTGGGGAGCACTTCGGGCACATAAACAAGAGGGGAGGCGAGTTCATAACTTGGGCAGCCGACGCGCCCTCGACGCCCAACTACGCCACCTACGTGCCCGTGCCCTTCATATGGTCTCCGAGGGGCTGGGGGCTCCTGGTAAACACCTACTCCCCGGTTTACTTCGACCTCGGCAAGAGCTCATACGACAGGCTCCTCATCATGGTCAGGGGCCCCCTGGACCTCTACCTCTTCCTGGGGAGCCCAAAGGAGATACTGGCGGAGCTCTACAGGCTTACCGGGACCCCCAGGGCGCCTCCGCCCAAGTGGAGCTACGGCTTCTGGCAGAGCAAGTGCGCCTACTACAGCCAGGACGAGGTCCTTAGCGTCGCCAGGGAGCTGAGGAGCAGGGGCTACCCAGCCGACGTCATCCACATAGACCCGCCGTGGGAGGGCAACTGGAGGAAGTACAGGTGCGACACGATAGACCTTGAGTGGGACACCTCGGCCTTCCCCGACCCCAAGGGGCTGGTGGACGAGCTGCACAGGATGGGCTTCAGGCTGTCGCTCTGGATGAACCCTTACATAGAGCCCGGGACCAGGCTGTGGGCCAGGCTTGAGAAGTACATGGTCAAGTCAAAGCTGGGCGGCCTTGCGACCCCGGCGGCTGACTGCCAGAGGAGGGAGGGGGCAGGCATAGTAGACCTGACGGACCCAGAGGGCTTCAGGGCCTTCAAGGAGGCCCTCAAGGACCTGGTGCTTCCGTACGCGGACGTGATAAAGGCCGACTACGGCGAGGCCGTACCTGAGGAGGCGGACTTCAGGAACGGCATGAGCGGCGAGGAGGCCCACAACTACTACCCGCTCCTTTACATGAAGGCAGTCTACGAGGCCACGGTGGAGGCCAAGGGCTACGGCATAGTCTGGGGCAGGTCCGGCAGCACGGGCGTCTGGGCCTACCCCCTGAACTGGGGCGGCGACGTGCCCTCAAGCTGGGAGGGGCTCAGGCAGGCCATAAGGGGGCTGCTCTCATACCACGCCAGCGGCGCCTTCTTCGGCTCCTTCGACGTGGGTGGCTTCATAGGGAGGCCGAGCGACGAGCTCTACCTCAGGTTCCTCCAGGCCGGGGTGACGGTAAGTCACGTGAGGGCCCACGGGGTGACTGACAGGGAGCCCTGGAAGTACTCCCCCAGGGAGACGCTCGCAGCGCTCAAGCTGCGCTACAGGCTGCTGCCCTACCTCTACTCGGAGTCGTGGAGGTCCATAGAGGAGAGGGTGCCGCTCGTGAGGCCGCTGCCGCTCGAGCACCCCGACGACCCCAACGTGTATGACGTAGATGACGAGTTCTACCTGGGCTCGAGCCTGCTGGTGGCCCCGATAGTTGAGGAGGGCCAGAGGGGCAGGGGCGTTTACCTGCCGGAGGGGAGGTGGATAGACTACTTCACTGGCAGGGAGTACGAGGGCGGCAGGTGGGTGACAATATCATATGACTCGCTGGACAGGTTCCCGCTGCTGGTCAGGGAGGGCTCGGTGATACCGTTGCTGGGCGTTGAGGTAGACCACGTGCCTGACGGTCACTTCAGCCCAGTGGAGTTCCACGCGTTCAAGGTGACGGAGGCGGAGTACCCCTACTACGACGGCTTCAGGGCCACGGTCAGGTGCAAGGGAGGCACCTGCTCAGCCGAGGGTATGCCGGCCGACGTCAAGTACACGTTCGTATACCACAGCTGAGGCATTTAATCCCACAGGGCACTAGGGCCAAGGGTTGGCGCGCATGGTAAAGATATTTGTTATCTGCACGGCTGGGAGGGACGATATAAACAGGGTCAACATGGCCATAAACTTCGCCCTCGGCGCCAGGAAGAACGCGGGCGCCGAGGCGTCATTCATGTTCCTCGGCAGGGGTGTTGAGTACCTGATGAAGAACGCGGCCAACGCCGACGAGGTGAGGAAGCAGATAGAGCAGATGAAGCAGGCCGGCATAGACGTGGCCTACTGCAGCGTCTCAGCCAAGGGGCTCGGGCTGACGCCCGACATGCTGATAGACGGCGTCGAGCCGGTGATGGGAGGCGTCCACACGGCTAAGAAGATACAGGAAGGCTATGAGGTCGTCTCCTTCTGACCTTTTAGGCCCCTCGCCTCTTTAGGCCTCTACCCTTGATTTATCCCAGGTGCAGGGCTTGGCTGTCCCGGGCCACAAGGCCAGGTCTTACATAAGGGACTCCGTGGACGAGCAGGTCCAACCGGCGGGCGTTGACATAAGGCTGGGGGAGGTCATGGAGTTCCTGAACGAGGGCGAGCTGAGGGCGAGCTCCAAGAGGCTCCCCGACGTCAGGCCTGTGAAGCCAACGGAAGGCCTTTACAGGCTCCAGCCAGGCGCCTACAAGATAAGGTTCCTCGACATTGTCACAGTCCCCCCGGACGCCGTCGGCATCTGCTACCCCAGGAGCACGCTGCTGAGGATGGGGGTCACCGTCTCGTGCGCGGTGTGGGACCCTGGGTACACGGGCAGGGGGGAGGCCCTCATGATAGTGGCAAACCCTCACGGGGCCGTCATAGAGCAGGGGGCCAGGGTGGCCCAGATGGTGTTTATAAGGCTCGAGTCGAGGCCCTCCTCGCTCTACAGGGGCTCATATCAGGGCGAGAACCTATAGCCTGACTACGGCAGGCACTATAATAGGAATTAGCAGGGTAAGCACCACCCCCTGGACAAGGCCTTCAAGGCCTGTCTCGGGCCCGGCGTACCTGGTTATGACGCCAAGCGTGGTGTCCATTGACGTGGCGCCCCCCATGACGACGGAGCCCTCCCCTATGAGCCTGTCAATAGCGGGGAAGAGGGCGAGCGTCAGGTCCTCCCTGAGCTGGTTTGCCACGAAGCCTATGACGCCCATGGACGGGCTGAAGAGCGACAGGAACGGCCCCGTGAAGGAGTACCAGCCCGAGCCAAGGGCGGCGGCCACGGTGAGCCTTAGTGGGAGGCCCAGGAGCTCGGCAATGGCTAGTCCTGCTGCGGCGTCGCCCGCGAGCGCGGCGGCTGTGAACATGAGGCCCACGGAGAGTATCCTCCTGCCGGCCCTGGCGAGCCTCCTCCAAGAGAGGCCCACGTAGGCCCCGGCCGTCGCGACAACTATATACAGGAAGATGTAAGCGTAGGGCAGCACTTCATCTGGCCTTGGCCTCAGCGATGCCCCCAGGGCTATGCCTATGACAAACGCGGAGGCGGTCCTAGCCGCTGCCCTTAGCTCTTCCCTCAAGCCTCCTCAGCCCCCACTCAGCTATGTAGGCCCCCAGGATGCCTGGAAGGACCGCTATCAGCAGGGAGGCGACTGTTATGCTTACCGCGCTCCTCCCTATGGAGAGCACCTCGGAGCCGACCACGAGACCCATTGAGAACACGAGGGCCAGTATGAATATGGTTGACGTCGTGTCAAGGACCTTTAGGTGGCCGACTCCTTTGCCCTCGAGGGCGAGGCCAACCATGAAGCCCACGGCCAGCGATAGGTATAGGATTTCCTCTAGGCTCACCCCAGCAGCCCCTTGGGAGGGCCGCGAAGTTAAGATTAAAAGGGTGCATCCATCACGCGTAGCCCAGCCTTCTGTAGAGCTGGGCAGCCTCGTTCAGGTGCTTCCTGCCTATCCTCATGTGCTCCCCCATCTCTACGAGCACGTCCATGCCAGCTATGAGGCTCTCGAGCGTGGCGTGGGACGTGTAGATCCTCCTTATCTCGTCCTCGCCCGCCTTGTATATCAGCATAGCCGGGGGCTTCGAGGCGTCATACACTGCCACCTCGGCGGGCCTGTTGGGCTCTATGAGCGTCTCCTCAAGCCCCGCCAGCTTCCTGAGGGACTGGCTCAGTGAGAGCACGTCGTCAAGGTCCTCGAGGCCGTAGCCCCCTCTCCCGGTCAGCACCAGGTGCCCCCTGTCGCCGTCCTCAACCTGGCCCCCTGGACAGTCCTTGCTGCCTATGGTCACCAGCCCCCTCAGTATGGGCTGTATGGAGAAGGCCTCCGTGCACGACGGCCTGGCGACGCCGTAGAAGCCCCCTATCCTGCGTGCCAGGTCAAGGGCTAGGGAGCTTGAGAGGCTCTCGACCAGCGCTGTGGTCACCCCCATCATGTGGAGCTCGTAGACGCCCGGCAGGGAGGCTGTGAACAGCTCCTCGTCCTTGAGCCTCCTGTAGAGCTCTATCCTCGCCGCCAGGGAGGGCCTCGTGTATCTTATGGGGTAAGCCGCCACGTCAGCCACAGCGGTGAGCCCGGGGACGACGACCCTGCCCTCGCCGCCTATCACCAGCGTGGCGTCCTGTATGTCATCGGGGGCGGGCTGAGGCCCCACGTCCCTTATTATGCCGTCCTCTATGTAGACGTAGGAGTCCCTTATGATCTCCTTGCCCGTGTAGACCGCCGCCGCGTTAATCAGCACCGTGAGGGTCATCTTTCATCCACGTTTCCTTGGTTTTCCGTGGGTAATTACGCGTGTCGGATCTGGTTCCCCATTGAGGAGGTCCTCAGTCACGTGAGAGGTTAAAATCGCTGGACTTTATGCTTACAGTGGACTAAGGGGCCAGATGGGTTGAGCGGTGAGCCGACGACCTACGTAGCAGATGTGGACTCCATAGTTGACGGTAGCCTCAGGAAGCTCGTGGAGTCAGGCAAGGTGCTGGGCAGGGTGGTTATACCGAAGGGCGCGGTCGACTACTTCTACTCGGAGGCTAAGGCGGGCAGGAGCGTGGGCTTCACGGGACTCCAGGAGCTCGACAGGCTGGCCAAAGAAGTTCCCAGTGGAGTGACCATAGAGGTCTCAGCTGAGGTGGAGGGCGAGAGCTACGAGAGGCTCAAGCTGTCAGTGAGGGACTACGCGCTGAGGCGCGGGGCCGTCCTGGTGACAAGCGACCCCATACAGGCCCAGGCGGCCCAGTTCATAGGCATCAAGGTGCTCTACACCGGCACGCCCAGGGAGGGCAAGCTCAGGATAGAGGAGTACTTCAACGAGAAGACGATGAGCGTGCACCTCAAGGAGGGGGCGGCCCCGCTGGCTAAGGTGGGGAGGCCTGGGAGCTGGCTCTTCGTGAAGCTCTCCGACAGGCCGCTTGAGAGGCCAGAGCTTGAGGAGATGGCCAGGGAGATAATTGAGAGGGCGCTGACTACAGCTGACGGCTTCGTAGAGATAGACAGGAGCGGCTCCACCATAGTTCAGCTGGGCGACTACAGGGTCGTCATAACGAGGCCCCCACTGAGCGACGGGTGGGAGATAACAGCTGTGAGGCCCATAGCGAAGCTCAAGCTTGAGGACTACAACCTGCCTGAGAAGCTCATGGACAGGCTCCTCTCGAGGGCTGAGGGCATACTTATAGCTGGGTCGCCCGGCGCCGGCAAGACAACGTTTGCCCAGGCCCTGGCGGAGTTCTACGCCGGCAGGGGCAAGGTGGTAAAGACCATAGAGTCGCCGAGGGACATGAGGCTCTCGCCCTCTATAACGCAGTACTCCAAGAACTACGCGGACATGACGGAGCTCCACGACATACTCCTGCTCTCGAGGCCCGACTACACGGTGTTTGACGAGATGAGGGACGACGAGGACTTCAAGCTCTACGTGGACCTCAGGCTGGCCGGCATAGGCATGATAGGCGTGGTTCACGCCACGACGCCAATAGACGCCGTCCAGAGGCTGGCCACCAGGGTGGAGCTTGGCATGATACCGAGCATCATCGACACAGTAATATTCATAGACAGCGGCCAGGTCAGCAAGGTGTATGAGCTGGGCATAACAGTCAAGCTGCCGACGGGCCTCAAGGAGGAGGAGCTCGCCAGGCCAGTGGTGGAGGTCAGGGACTTCCTGACGGGCGAGCTGGAGTACGAGATGTACACCTTCGGCGAGCAGGTCATGGTCATACCCGTGGGCCAGAGGAGGTCATCGCTCAGCATAGAGGACAAGGTATCAAAGATAGTCCCAGGCGCCGAGGCGGAGGTCAGGGACGGGGCCCTGATAGTTAAGCTCCCCAGGAGGGCGAACCTGAGCTCGAGGAAGGTCAGGAGCCTCAAGAAGCTCGCCAAGGAGGAGAACCTGGACCTGAGGTTCGTGCCGCGCGAGGACTGAGCTGGTCGGGCGGCCTACTAACGTTCAAAAACTCGCTGGGCCACGCCCAGCTGGGAGCTTTATGGCCTCAGCTGACGTTGCAGAGGTCCTCTCCAGGTTCTCAAGGGAGGCCCTGGTAAAGGGGATAGGGCAGGAGGGGGTCAAGAGGCTGAGGGAGTCGAGGGCCGCCATAATAGGCTGCGGGGCGCTCGGCTCCACCGAGGCCGAGCTGCTGGCCAGGTCAGGGGTAGGGTTCCTGAGGGTCGTTGACAGGGACGTGGTGGACTACACCAACCTCCACAGGACTCACATGGTGGGCGAGGCGGAGGCCGAGCAGGGGGTCCCCAAGGCTATAGCCTGCAGGGAAGGCGTGGCGAGGATAGACAGGTCGGTCAAGGTTGAAGCTTACATAGATGACGTTGACTCGGACAACATAGAGGACATAGTTAAGGACGTTGACATAGTGCTTGACGGCACCGACAACATGGACACCAGGTTCGTGATAAACGAGGCCGCGGTGAAGTACAACAAGCCGTGGGTCTACGCTGGCGTGAACTCCTGGTATGGCACCGTGATGTTAATAGAGCCCGGCAGGGGGCCGTGCCTCAGGTGCCTCATCCCTGAGGGCCAGGAGGGGCAGCAGGCCTCATGCGACGTCATACCTGCAATAGGCACCGTGACCACGATAGTCGGCGCCATGGCCGCAAACCTCGCTATAAGGTACCTGGCGGGCGACAGGCCCGAGCCGGGGGTCCTGTACTCGATAGACGCCAGGGAGAACACTGTTGAGAAGGTCAAGGTCGAGAGGAACCCCTCGTGCCCCGTCTGCGTCAGGAGG
>NZ_JBMFJI010000012.1:0-37960 GCF_049973875.1 Acidilobus sp. | reverse complement strand
GTGATAATGAAGTTCCCCGGCAGGGTCGGCGACTCCCCCATAGTTGGGGCCGGACTTTACGCTGACGGGCTCTCAGCGTTTGCGGCCACGGGCATAGGGGAGTACATCATGTCGTTGGGCCTCAGCCTTAGGGCGTCGCTGGCCTACGCCCAGAGGAGGGACATCGCAGAGGCTGTGGAGTCCCAGATAAAGCTCATAACGGAGACCTTCGGCCCTGGCACCGCGGGCCTTATTGGGATAGACTTTATGGGCAACGCTTGGGGCGGCGCAAACACCAACGCAATGCCGTGGGGAGTAGCCGACGGCACGAGGCTCCTGGTGCTCGGTCTGCCCGAGGGCCACTCCTAGGTATGCTTCTAATTGTTTAAAACGGCTGCAGGCCTAATGCAACTAAACTAAATTGTAATATTAAAAGAATAAAGTAAATTTTTGAAACGTACACATATTAGTGGGCCCCTTTCTGATAGGATAAACCTTAAATATTCCCATTGAGAGGAGTCTCCCAGTGCCAGGAAAGTGGTGATTTTATGAAAGGCAGTCATAGTATAGGTTCAAATAACAGAAGGTCCCTCTCGACCACGGCCCTCGCGGCAATAATCATTGTAATAGTGGTTATAGTGGCCGTGGGTGGTTACCTTGCCTACACATCTACCAGACACCATGTAACGACGACCTCTTCTACCACTACTCCTGTTACTACTACAACAACTACTACGACACCCACGACTACAACCACTACCACAACCACTACCACGCCTATATCGCCCACTTACACCATGTCACCAGCGGCCCTCAGCTCATACTCAACTACCGCGGGCTCCCCCATATCGATAACCATATCAACATTTACACCGTCGGCTGGCAGCTACGTGCTTATCTACACGGGCAATGGATCCATAATTAACACCACCAAGTCTTACGCATCGCTGTACTACGCCTACCCAGGCCACTACCTGGTGTACTACGCCATATATAAGAACGGCCAGCTCGTGGGCAGCTCCCAGGGCAACCTGCTGGAGGTCCTCGTGGCCCCGCCGCAGTTCAACGAGAGCTACGCCCAGCTCATAACTGTGCCAGTGATAACGCTCGTCAGCCCCACCACTCCAGTGGTCAGCGTTGGCCAGCCAGTCAACCTCTCGGCGGGGTTCCTGCAGCCGCCCTCTGGCACCAACATGACCATAGAGGAGTACGTCTGGAACCTAGGCAACGGGACCACGATAACGATACCGTCAATTAACGGCACGGGCTACGCCGAGCAGGTGTGGCTAACGGGGTCGGGCAACACCACTTACCTGGAGCCGAAGGAGAAGTACGTAAAGGTAAGCTACAGCTCCCCAGGCCTCTACGCCGTGTCGCTTACGATAGTCGCTGAGAACATAACTACCAAGGCAACTTACAAGTACACCACGTACTACACCATAGCCGTCAGCTCCACCAGCTCGCCGTTCTCTGTATTCAGCCCACTCATAAGCGTGCCTAACCCAGGCACCATCATGGTTGCCGAGAACGTGCCCGGAGGGCCCTTCAGCTTCGACCCAGACATAGATTATGAGAGCGTGGGCTTTGAGGTCATAGCCAACATCTACGGGACGCTTATACAGTACTTCGGCGCTAACACAACTAAGTTCATACCGATGCTTGCCGAGTACGTGCCCACCGTTGGTCATGGCATTAACTCCAATTACACTGAGTACACCTTCCAGATAAGGCCCGGCCTCAGGGCGGCCAACGGCGACCCAATAACTGCCTACGACGTGTGGTACAGCGTCATAAGGGACATGCTCTGCGCCGGCGGCACGCCTGGCACGCCGGGCTGGATACTGACGCAGTACCTCATACCTAACTACACGCCATTCACCTTCGTGGTCACCTCCCCCAACGACACGCAGGGGGCGGAGGAGATCATAGACGCCATAACATATAACAACGCCACAGACACTGTGACGTTCCACCTGGCGCAGCCTACATCACCTGAGGCGTTCTTCACCGCAATAGCCGACCCGCTTGGAGGAGGAGTCCTTGACGCCAAGTGGCTCGAGGAGGTGGGGGACGGCATAAACTTCACAGGGCTCTACGACCACAACCTCACGCAGCTTGCCGAGGCCTTCTACAGCTACGAGCAGACATGCAGCGAGGGGAGCTACAACACCGCGGTGCAGTGGCCGTCTGGCGTGTCGGCCGGCCTCACGGGACCATACTACATAGCCGTTTACACGCCGGGCCAGAGCGTCGTGCTCAAGCCTAACCCGTACTGGCCCACGAACATAACCTACTTCCCGAGGCCGAACAACACCGTTGTAATAGAGTGGGTCAAGGACCCGACCACCGCCTATGAGCTGTTCGCCTCGGGCCAGGCCGACATAGTGACTGGACTGCCCAGCAGCTTCATACCTAGCCTTGAGGCCCTCGAGTCCAAGGGCCAGGCAGAGCTCTACGAGTTCCCAACGCTCAGCGAGTTCTTCTTCGTGTTCGTAAACAACGTGAGCCAGTCAGCCCTCCACCAGCTCAACCCGGCCTACCACATACCAAGCTGGTACTTCGCCAACCCGCTGGTGAGGGAGGCCTTCGCCTACGCCTTCAACTACACCGAGTACATAAATGACATAGTTGGCAACGTGAAGTACCACTTCAACTTCGGCAGCCTCTACTGCGGCGTGCTCATACCCGGCCTAAACTACTACTTCCCGCCATCCGAGCTCACGGGCTGCCCAACCTTCAACCTCACGTACGCTAAGCAGCTGCTCGAGGAGAGCGGCTTCTACAACATAAGCGTCTACTTCCCAATCGTCATATCAAGCGGAGACACGACTGACTACACTGCAGCAGAGATGTGGGCGGCCGCCCTCCACAACATAGACCCGAACATAAACGCTGTGCCGATATACCTGCCGTTCTCAACTATAATAAGTGACGAGGTGCCAGGCCAGAACCCAATGCCATTATACTACCTGGGCTGGATAGCCGACTACCCGCTGGCCTCTAACTTCATAAACGCCATGTACGAGCAGGGAGGAACGTACCCAAGCCCTGACGGGTGGAACGTGCAGTACTTTGAGAACCTCAGCGCGTACTTCAACCAGTCAAAGGTAAGCTACCCAGGCCTTAGCCCGAGCGTCGAGCCTGAGATAGGCAAGTGGCTCTGGCAGGAGGCCATGGAGTACCAGGAGCTGAACAACATAATCGCTAAGGCTGACGCCGCCGAGCTCGCCAACAACGTGACCGCCGCCTCCACCTACTACAAGCAGGCTGAGGACCTGGCCATAGAGCTTTACATGTACGTCTACACGATACAGCCCAACGAGTACTGGGTCGTCAAGCCGTACATGCACGGCTACATGGGCATGATATCGTGGGAGGAGAACCCAATGGTCGGAGGCTCTGGAGACAGCTGGTACTTCTGGTGGGTTAAAGGTTAGCCAACAGATTTTCAAATAATAACCTTAATATTTTATTGATTTTTCACACTCTAACGCTTTTTAGGTTCCACTTTTGTTCTCCGTTGTCGTGGAGGGTGGTTTAAAATAAGGCTCTGGCAGTACATACTTAAGAGGGTTCTCTACTACATACCCACGCTAATAGGGCTCACAGTGCTGGTCTTCGCTTTAATACACGTTGGCGGAGTCACAAAGCTCCTAGCCATGTACATAAATCCGAGGCTCACCGGGCCTGCGAGGCAGCAGCAGATCCAGATGCTAATAGAGAAGTTCCACCTCAACCAGCCCCTCTACGTTCAGTACTTCTACTGGCTTGACGCGGTGCTTCGCGGCAACCTTGGCTTCACCGCCACAAGTTTCTTCAGCGGCCCCGTGACCCAGGCCATAGAGATCTTCTTTCCCAACACGGCAATGCTAGCAATAGTTGCTGGCATACTTACGTGGCTGATGGGGATACCCCTGGGCACCTGGTCCGCCGTCAGGAGGGACAAGCCGGATGACATAGCTATAAGGGTCATCTCCTACGGCCTTTACGGCATGCCTGTCTACCTGATAGCCTTTGCCCTGATAATTATCTTTGGGGCCTACCTCAAGGTGCTGCCCATCTCAGGGACCGTCAACACCGCCCTCCTGGCAGGGGTCAGCTGGTACCGCAATGGAACCTCCTACCCTACTCACGTGATACTTATAGACGCAATAATACACAGGGACTGGCCGGTGGCCCTGAGCGCCTTTGAGCACCTGCTGCTGCCCGCCTTCACGCTGGCTCTGGCTGTCATGGCAGGGGTCATAAACATACTCAGGGCCTCCATGCTTGAGGTCCTGGACCAGGACTACGTTAAGTTCGCCAGGTCCAAGGGACTGCCAGAGAGGGTTGTTATAAACAAGCACGCCAGGCCAACCGCTATGTTCCCAGTCTACACGAACTTCGCCTACACCGTGGCCGGCATGCTTAGCGGCGTAGTTGTCATTGAGGATGTATTCAACTACCCTGGCATAGGCTACTGGCTCACGCTGGCTATGGAGGAGAACGACATGGGGGGAATTATGGCCGGGACCCTGCTCTTCGGCCTGATATTTATAACAGTCAGCCTCATGCTTGACATAGTGTTTGCCCTTAAGGACCCGAGGGTGAGGCTGGGATGAACATGCTTGCTATAGCGGCCGCGGCCGTCGCCTTCGTGATCTTAGCGCTTTCCGTGATGTTCGCCAGAGGGCGGAGGTCCCTCTCAATTCTGACGCCCGAGAGGAAGCTCTCCCTTCAGGTGTTCTTCTCAAATAAGCCCGCCGTCGCCGGCCTCGTAATAGTCCTAGCCTATGTGATTGACGCCTTGCTCGTCCAGTTCGCGCCGTGGGCGCTGGGCCTCAGGCACCCCTACGCGCTGGTGCCTAACTACGCCGACCCTATACCGCAGCCCCCGTCCTGGAAGCACCTCCTGGGCACAACTTACCCGGGCGTTGACCTGCTCAGGGCTGTGATAAAGTCGATAAGGGTAGACTTAGCTCTCTCCGTCGCGGTCGTGCTTCCAGGGGCCTCCATTGGGATAGTCATTGGCATACTGGCCACCTACCTGGGCGGCATAGTTGACGACGTGCTCATGAGGCTCACTGACATATTCTTCAGTATCCCCTACCTAGTCCTGGCTGTTGCCGTGGGCTACGTGCTTGGGAGGGACCTGAAGAGCCTCCTAATAGCGCTCATAGTTGTCTGGTGGCCTCTCTACGCCAGGTACACCAGGAGCGTCACGCTTCAGGTGAAGGAGATGACCTTCATAGAGGCCGCCAGGGCCGCTGGGGCCAGCAACGTGAAGATAATGTTTAGGCACATACTTCCCAACGCCCTGCCCCCAGTGCTGGTGCAGATGTCAATGGACCTCGGGACCATAATGCTCGTCATATCAACGTTGGCCTTCATCGGCTTCCTGCCCGTCTCCAACTTCCCAGAGCTGGGCTACCTCACCACGCTTGGCATCCAGTACCTAACCACAGCGCCCTGGACGGTCATAGTGCCCGGTTCCTTCATTGTGATTTTCGCAGTTGCTGTCTACTTGATGGGCATGGGCCTCATGGACGTGATTAACCCAAGGAGGAGGAGCTCGCTATGAGCGGGAACGAGAGGACTCCAGTAGTTGTTGTCAGGAACCTCAGGCTCGCATACTACACCAGAAGGGGCGTCTACAAGGCGCTGAACGGAGTTGACCTGGAGATCTACAGGGGTGAGGTGCTTGGAGTGGCGGGGGAGAGCGGCTGCGGCAAGAGCACGCTGGGCCTCACAATAATGGGCCTCACGCCCAGGAACGCCGCCGTAACTGACGGCCAGGTCCTTGTTGACGGCTTTGACGTAGTCGCGCCGCTCAGGGAGTACTTCAAGAAGGCAAAGAAGTTCAAGGCCGATAAAAACGAGGACGTGCTAAAGAGGCTCCACAAGAAAATGATGAGTATAAGGGGCACCAAGATATCAATGGTGTTCCAGGAGCCTATGACAACTCTTAACCCTGTGCTGCCGGTGGGCTACCAGATAGCAGAGGTGGTGCTTCAGCACAACCCCGCGCTCCTCGCCAAGAGGAGGCTTGCAAGGGCCAGGGCCACAAAGGACGACGTTAAGGCTGTCTTAGGTTACCTCAAATCTAATGACTATGATAACCTGAGGGAGTTCGTCAAGGCCAGGGGGCTCGAGGGCCTTGATGACCAGGTTATAGCTATCTGGAGAAGGAAGGACATACATGACATAGTCAAGGAGCTCAGGATCCTTAACCTCTGCTGTCAGAAGATCAGCCCAATGCTAGCGAAACCCCTAGAGGACGTGGCCAGGACGAACAGGATACCTAAGACGCCGGTCGTATCTTCAATCGTGAGGAGGGAGCTCATCAAGGAGGGCTACATCAAGGCGGCCGAGTTCCTGGGCCTGCTCGGCATGCCAGAGCCCGAGAAGGTGGTTAAGATGTACCCGCACGAGCTGAGCGGAGGGCAGAGGCAGAGGGTTGTCATAGCCACGGCTATGATTAATAGCCCCGAGCTAGTAATACTTGACGAGCCCACCAGCGCCCTGGACGTGACCATACAGGCCCAGATACTGGAGCTCCTCAAGGAGCTCAAGAAGGACATAGGCTCAGCCTTCATGTTCATATCCCACGACCTGAGCGTGCTGTACCAGGTCTCCGATAGGGTGGCTATAATGTATGCGGGGAAGGTGGTCGAGGTGGGCCCCAAGGAGGCGGTCTTCAAGGAGCCCAAGCACCCCTACACGCAGATGCTCCTTGAGGCCGTGCCGACCATAGAGCCGCATGAGCTCAAGGGCATAAAGGGCGAGGTCCCTGACCTAAGGAACCCGCCGAGCGGGTGCATGTTCCACCCCAGGTGCCCGTTTGCCATGCCAGTCTGCAGGTCCAGGGAGCCCCCGACCGTAGATCTCGGCAATGGGCATAGGGTGGCCTGCTGGCTTTACGCTGGAGGTGAGAGGCAGTGATAATAGCTGGAAGGAACCTTAAGATGTACTTCCCCGTCAAGGGCGTCAGGGGGGCCTACGTAAGGGCCGTTGACAACGTCAGCGTTGAAGTCAAGGAGGGCGAGATAGTAGGCCTGGTGGGCGAGAGCGGCAGCGGGAAGAGCACCCTCGGGAGGCTGCTGATAAGGCTCCTTGAGCCCACGGCGGGCGACGTGCTGTTCAAGGTTCCTGACAATGAGCTTGAGAACTACGACGCCGCCCTTGAGAGGAACGACCTTGAATCAGCTAAGAGGATAGCGTCTAAGTACTCTATCCTAAAGCTGAGGGGGTCAGCCCTCAAGCAGTTCCGCAGGGAGGTCGGCATAGTCTTCCAGGACCCCTACTCGTCGCTTGACCCAAGGCTAAGGATAGCAGACGTCATAGCCGAGCCAATGATAGAGACGGGCTTTGCCAGCAGGGACAAGGCCATGTCAAGGGTCTACGACCTCCTGGAGGAGGTGCAGCTTCCCAGGGAGTTTGCTGACAGGTACCCGCACGAGCTGAGCGGAGGGCAGAGGCAGAGGGTAGCCATAGCCAGGGGCATAGCAACCAACCCTAAGTTCGTCGTGCTCGACGAGCCCACCAGCGCCCTGGACGTCTCTGTTCAGGCGGAGATACTCGAGCTGCTGAAGGACCTCAGGGAGAAGTACAACATGGCCATGCTCCTCATAACTCACAACATCTCCGTAGTCTCATACATGGCCGACAGGATATACGTTATGTACGCCGGCAAGCTGATGGAGAAGGGCCCCAAGTCGGCCGTGATAAAGAGCCCCGCCCACCCGTACACGCAGGCGCTGATATCTTCGGTGCCCCAGGTGGGCAAGTTGATGCAGAGGGTGGTGCTCAAGGGGGACGTGCCCAGCCTTGTCAGCCCTCCCAAGGGGTGCAGGTTCCACGAGAGGTGCCCGGTGGCTGTGGCGACCTGCGGGTGGACCTCTGACGAGGTCGCGGAGGCCCTCGTCAGGCTCTCTGAGGCCAGGTACTCTGAGCTCAGCAGCAGGCTTTCAATCAAGGTAATAGATGAGCTTACCTTGGCGGTCAGCGGCATCTCATCAGGGGAGCTGAAGTCCATAATAGATAACGAGTCAGAGGAGGTCAGGGCCCTTAAGTCTATAGAGTCAGTCAAGGAGGAGGACGGCAAGGTCATTGTAAAGCTAAGCAGGTATGCTGAGCCCTCGATGCGGGCTGCCTCCGAGGGTCACTATGCGGCGTGCCACCTGGTCAACCCAAGGTCTCAGACCTGAAGCCTTGAATAGAGATCCTTTCTTAGCCTGACCCCTTATATATACTGGTCCAGTAGTAGGAACAGCGGTGACAGGGGAGAGGACCACTAAAGGGCCGCAGGCGCCAAAACCTGAGGGCCCCAAGCCCTCAGGTCAAAGCGCCGCGACCAACTGGAACCCTCACGGCCCCTGGCTGTGAGGGCTTCCGATGGCCCTCACCCCTGTCACCTCCTGGGCCCTCACTCCACCCTGATAACCGCTTCCTCGCCATACCCAACTATGACCCTCCTGTAGCCCCTGAGCTGCCTGTTAAGCTCCTCATCGCCGGTGTCGACCCGGAGCACCTTAAGCCTTGAGATCTTGTCCTTAGTTGAAATTATTATAATGTTGTCTACTCCAACAGCCCTTATCACCTGGGGGCTGAGCTGCTGGTTCCCCCTCCCCAGCAGGAAGCCCTGGCCTCCAAGCGGGGACAGCACCACCTTAGCCTTGCGGTAGGTCCTCAGCAGGTCAAGTATCTGGGCCTCGTTGAGGTCCAGGCCCACCACCTTGCCGTCATAGACTGCGTCCACGCCGAGAAGGGTCTTAGGAACCCCCAGCTCCTCGGCTATCGCTGCAACTGAGGTCCCAGGCCCCAGTAGGTAGAGGGTCCCAGGCTCCATGTTCTCAACGACGTACTTCGCTATGGACTTAAGTTCTTCCACGTCATGTCTTGAGGAGTCCTTACCCTCCAGCACGACCTCCGGCGTCCTGGGAACCATGGCGTAGCCGTAAAGCCTGACCATGAGCTCGCCCCTCCTGAAGGCCTCCTCGTCTATGTCAAGCACCTCGGCCCTGACCAGCTCGGCCTCCCCGCTGAGGAACTTCCTCAGGGCCTCGGCCGCCGCGGCCGGCGTCTCGGCAAAGACTCCACTGTACATCTTAACCCCTGAGGGCACGCCGAGTATTGGCACCCTACAGTCAACCGCACTGACAATGTCCCTGGCAGTGCCATCCCCTCCAACGAAGACTATCAGGTCCACCTGGCTCATCATCATAGAGGCGCACCTCCTGGTGTCCTCAGCGCTTGTCAACCCGCCCTCACGCGCGCACCTAACCACTGCAGGCCTGAGGCCCTCCTCGGCGGCCTCCTCCTCGCCCATGATGCCGTTGGGGGTCACCAACTCCACGCCGTGGGGCAGGGACCTCAGGAACTCCCTGGCCCTTGAGGGGGCCACCGGCTTCGAGCCAAGGCTCAGGGCCTTCAGGTAGGCGTCCCCGTCCGTCCCCTTCAGGCCCACCCTGCCCCCCATGCCAGCTATTGGGTTAACTATGAGCCCAACCCTGCCCTTCATTTTGCTTCACTTTCAGCGGGGGGTGAGGGACGCTCTTTAACCTGCGCTACCTCTGGTGAAGTTAATGGGCAGGAGGTCCCTGAGCGAGGTAATAGGCGCCTTCATAGTACTTGGCGTGGTGCTCCTCGCCGCCATATCGCTCGTCAGGATGGGCTCTGAGATCGTAGGGTACTCGGAGAGGGTGTCGTCGCAGCTCTTTCAGAGGGCCGCAGAGGAGGCGACCCCTCCTAAGCTCGAGCTCCTGGTTAACGGCTCCAGGCTTTACCTGATGGTGTCGCCTAACTCCCCACTTAACATCTCCTATGCCATAGTTGAGGCCAGCGGCAACGTGTTTATAGAGAAGGTTAACAGGCTGGTCAGCTCGTCAGAGGCCCTGCCGCTGCCGGGCAACTACTCCGCCTGCCAGAACGTGAGCGTGTACCTGGTGACTTCAAGTGGGGCAGTGTTTACTTACTCAGCGTCCTCGGACCCGCTCATCGCTAAGGCGTGCGGGTGGAACACCTCAGCCGCTGGAGGGGGCTACCAGGCTACAGGGCCTTCGCAGGCATACCTTGGGCCGGACTCCTACCCGGCCGCCCTTGACATGGTCTACATATCTGGGCTCGACGGGGGTAACTCCACGCTTGAGTACCTGGGGGAGGTCAACGTGACTGTTCACCTGGCGGGGAAGCTGCTCAATTACATCAACGTAGTTGTCACCTCAGGGGGCAGGAGCCTCAGCGGGACGGTGAGCCCCTCAGCTGGCGACTACGTTACCTTGCTGGGCTACATCAACGTCTCTGGACAGAACTTGGCGGTGGCAGCCTACGATATACCGAGCAGGGGCGTGGTGGGCATAGCAATAGGGGGCCCGGGCGACCTAGTTAACTACACGGGCCACGTCAGCGTCAGAGGGTTCATCTCTAACCCCTACACTACCATACTGTCAACTGTCCTGGCGTCGCTGGTGGGCTACTCGGGCAACTTCACATCGAAGTGGTTCATAGGTAACCCCATAATTAACACCACGTACTACTACCGCTACAACTCCACTGCAACGGGCTACGGCTCAACCCTGGGGCCCATAAACCTTGCCTACTATGTGATGTTTTACCACGACCCGCTGATACTCTGGCCAACCACGATAAACCTTAACGCCTCCCTGAGCCTGAGGATCTACCACGCCGCTGGAGAATCCTACGTGAACCTCAGCCTTCCGTCGCCGCTCTCGCTCTACTCAGTGCCAGTCTACACCAATGCCAGCGAGAGGACCTACGTGGCCGAGGAGCTAATGGCAATGTACGGCCCCTTCAAGGTGACCTTCCAGACCGGGCTGGGGGAGGCCTCTGAGTACTTCGGTAACGGCACCTTCCTCATCCAGAGCAGCTCAATATACGTGGAGTCCCCTGAGATGGTCATGATGCCGATAACCTCTAACCTGACCTTTAACTACACCAACTACGGCAGCTACGTCAGCGGCGCCGCCTGGGCCAGGCGCGTGTTCTACATGGAGCCGCTCGCGTACCTGCTTGAGGTCAACGACTCCTCCTACAGCGTGTTCCTGACGCCTCCCACATATCGCAGCAGGCCAGTACTTGTCAACGGGCTCACGGAGCCAGGGCCCGTGCTGGCCGTGATACCTGGGGCTAACGTGACCCTGCCGTGCCCCGGGCTGCTGTTCCCTGCGCAGGTCAAGGGACTAAGCGTCTCCCTTGGAAGCCCCCTGGCAGTTGGGCGGTCCCTACCCCAGCTCCAGTCGGGGCTTTACCTTTACGTTTGCCCTGACCAGGAGTACTGGCTGGTCTACTCATGACGTGACCGGGCACCAATCAACTATAAGCCCTTGGCCTAACAGAGCACGCCAGAGGGGGCTTGATACAGGGGGTAAGGGTAAAGTACGACGCTGAGCGATGGGAGGTCCTGCGAGGGAAGAGGGCCCAGGCCGAGGTCCTGCTGAGGGCCCTGGGAGGGCTCAACGCCTTCGTGTACGGCAGCGTTGCCAGGGGCGACGTGAGGCCATCCAGTGACGTTGACGTAGTAGTTCTTAATAACGTGCCCCCATTCATGGTTGAGGTCAAGCTTGAGGCCGCTGGCCTGAGGCCCTACGCCAAGGAGATAGTCCAGGCGACCCCCAACTACGTTCCAAAGGCCTACATTTACCTTGACCCAGACCTCAAGGTCACCGTCAGCTTCCCCCTGGGCAGGATGAGGAAGAGGGAGGCCGAGTTCTACTCCTGGGGAGGGAAGCTCGACCTGGACGGCCTCAGGAGGGGGCTCAGGGTCCCAGGGGTCAACAAGGAGTTGAACCTAATAGTTCCCACGGAGGACGGCCACATAGAGTATCCCGTGGCGGGCCACGAGGCTGAGGTGGCGAGGCTGCTTAACATAAGCTTGGACACCGTTGAGGAGAGGCTCAGGGTCCTCAGCAGGAGGAGGGAGGTTGGGAGGACCGGCACCTTCCTTAAGGTCGAGGTCCCCCCGGATGAGCCCCTAGAGGACGCGGTGAGGAGGATCGCGGGGAGGAACGAGTTCTTCAGGAGGGCCGTGGACCTCTAGGCTTTTATTTTGAAGGGCACTGGGCAGGTGGGAGCTGAAAATGTCGGCGCAGCCCGTGAGGATAGCCCTCGTGGTCTCCGAGTTTAACTATGACATAACCAAGATGATGGAGGAGAAGGCGCTGAGCCACGCCAAGTTCCTCGGGGCCGAGGTGCCAGTGGTGTTCCACGTGCCAGGCTTCTTCGACTCCCCCTTCGGCGTGGCCCAGGTGATAAAGCTTGACTACGTTGATGCGGTCGCAGTTATAGGCGCCGTAATCCAGGGACAGACCAAGCACGACGAGCTGATAGCCAACCAGGCCACGAGGGCCCTCGTGGACCTGTCGCTCCAGTACAACAAGCCCGTGACCCTCGGGGTCATAGGGCCCGGGGCCTCCAGGGCCCAGGCCCTCGAGAGGATAGAGGAGTACTCAAGGAGGGCCATAGAGGCCGCCGTGAAGCTGGTAAGGAGGCAGAGAGAAATGTCCGCCCTCAGCTACACCCCGGGCCAGACGCTAGTGGTGGAGTGATCTTGAGCGGGTGCGTCAAGGTAACCCTGGTGGAGCTCGCGAGGTACAGGGAGTGGACGGAGCTGCTCGGGAGCGACAGGGAGTGGAGGATACAGGAGGAGCAGTCAAGGATTTACAGCAGGGCGCAGGAGGCGGCCTCCTCAAGGGGGGGCCTTGCCATACCCCTGAGGTACGACTACCTCCTACTCCTCACCAGCGGGCTCTCAGATGACGACGTAAGGGCCATAGTGGACTCCATAAAGGAGGAGTCGCCCGTTGAAGTGAGGTACTCCACGGCGGCCTCACGAAGCCCCGCCGCGGCGGTCTCAAGCGCCTTCGCGATACTAAGGGGGAACGCCGGAGGCCAGCGGGAGGACTGCAGCCAGGAGGTCTCGGTCCTCGGCCACGTGGACCTTGACGACGTTACAGGACTCACCGAGAGGACTGACCCCCTGGAGGCCTTCCACAGGGTTCAGGAGCTGCTCCACTACGTCTCAAGGGAGGCCAGGCTGTACGGCGGCATAGCCCAGTACCTTGGAGGTGACAACATACTCGTTGTAATGCCCGTTGACAACTATGAGGCCCTCGCCAGGAGGCTCTCCGAGACTGACAGGGTTAAGGTTGGAGTGGGAGTTTCGGCCACGCCTAGAAGGGCCGCCGAGCTCGCCACTAAGTCGCTTGACTGGATCAGGAGCCACAGGGGGGCCGCCTACGTAAAGGTCATGGATGACCTCAGGGCCCCCGTGACGGCCTCAAGCGGCGAGGGAAAGGCCGTTAATACATGACCCCCCTTGTGGCGATCTTGATGGGACCCCCAGCCCTCCAGGAGTGACCTCGGGGGAACTCCAGGGGCCCCTCGAGCTCCTTTAGGCCCTCCTCCTCATTCCCAGCCCACAGCTTGGCCCAGGCTGCCAGGACTTTGGAGTCGTCGAGGGCCCTTTGAGGCATGTCATTTGTGGCCGTTATGTCTATTCCCACCGACGTTGTGACCCTAGATATAGGTGTTATGGGGCCGCACGTGTACATGAGCACAAGCCCCCCGTAAACTGTGGCATACCATAGGGAAAGCCTGACGGGGTCCCACCCAGCGGGAGGGCTCCACTGGGAGAACGAGAGGTAGGCGTCGTTTATCGCCTTCTCCACGTCGGGCTCCGCGGCAAGCTGTGCGCCCTCAAGGGGGGCGGCCACCTTAAGGCACCTGGAGGACGCCAGGATAGCCGCGGGCCTCACCTTGACCAAGGCGAGGGCACCTCACATGTGGATAACCGTGCTGAACCCGGAGCCCTGGTCCACGTGGGCTACCTCTGCGTTGAAGAAGCTCACTATGAGCGCGTACTCGTTGACTAACACTCTCACACTCTCGCCTATAGCCGAGGGCCCTATGTTCTCGTCGTATATTACCTTGCTGACAACTATCGTGTCCGGTAAATCGAGCTGAGGCTGGAACACTATTATGCAGGATGGGCACAGTGACGTGACGTTAACCAGCAGCTGACTCATGAGCTTCGCCCTGTCCTTCGGAGTCATTGAAGACAGGGCCGTCCTGTGTTGGTCTGCCACCTTGACTACCATACTTATCACCAGCCTGTCAGCCTTAGTCTTGGGCTTCTGAACCCCCAGCAGGACCCTGAGCGGGGCCTTCACAGTGGCGTTGAGGGCCCACTCGACCGGCGCTCCAGCGGGCACTGGAACCTCATCAACGTCTATCTCCTCGTCCTTGAGCCACCTGGCCACGTCGTCCTTGAGCCCCAAACCAGACGCCTGATAGCTTCTAACTACACACAGTTATTAACCTTCTCAATGCCTTTAACCTTGGGCGAGAGCTTTGCTGGAGGACCTGCTGTCCAGGCTTGACAGGCTCAAGGAGTTCCTGACAATAAAGCCCCTCTACTACGACCTCAACACCAACGAGTTCGTCTGGATAGACACCAGGCAGCTGCCCTGGAGTGAGGTCTACATAAGGACTAAGGACTACAACAGGGTCGCCAGGGCCATAAAGGACATGGAGATAAGGGGCGCGCCTGCCATAGGCGTCACGGCGGCCTTTGGCCTCACGCTGGCGGCCGTGCACTCTAAGGCTAAGAGGGCTGAAGAGCTGATGAACGAAATAAAGGAGGCCTACGGCGTCCTTGCAGCCACCAGGCCCACCGCCTACAACCTGTTCTGGGCCCTTGACAGGACGTGGAGGGCCGCACAGAGGGCCTTTGAGGCCGAGAACGACGCTGACGCCATAAGGGAGGCCGTGCTGAGGGAGGCCTTCACCATATACGTTGAGGACGTTGAGAACAACGTAAACATGGGCAGGAACGGGGCCAAGCTAATAGATAACGGCGACAGGATAGTGACGCACTGCAACACGGGCTCCCTCGCGACCGCGGGCTTCGGAACGGCCCTGGGGGTCATAAGGTACGCCTGGCACGAAGGCAAGAGCATAAAGGTCTACGCTGACGAGACCAGGCCCCTGCTCCAGGGAGCCAGGCTGACTGTGTGGGAGCTCAAGAAGGACGGCATACCCGTGACCCTGATAGTTGACGGGGCCTCAGGGCTGCTCTTCAGGAGGAGCATGGCTGACCTTGCAATAGTTGGCGCTGACAGAATAACGCTCAGCGGCCACGTGGCTAACAAGATAGGCACCTACAACCTGGCGCTCGCGGCCAACGCCAACGGCAAGGAGTTCTACGTGGCGGCCCCCACGAGCACGATACAGCCCGTGGTGGGTGAGGACTCAATAATTATTGAGGAGAGGTCGCCGGACGAGGTGAAAACGATCCTAGGTCGCCTAACCATAACCGTCGAGGACGTCGAGGCCTGGAACCCAGCCTTCGACATAACGCCCCCCGAGCTTGTGTCCGGCATAATAACTGAGAAGGGCGTGGCGAGGAGGCCCTACGAGAAGACTTTAAAGGAAATCATAGGCCTAACGAAATAAAGGCACATCTAACCTTTTTAAAGCCTCGTATGTACCCCTCTGCCTGGGACCTTTCATGGTCTCTCACCCCTGCACCGCAGACGAGGCTAAGCCTCCTTCGGAGGGCCAACTGGCGAGGTTTGAGAACGGCAAGCTCATAGTACCTGATAACCTGATAGTGGCCTACTTCAAGGGCGACGGCATAGGGCCTGAGATCGTTGAGAGCGCCAAGAAGGTGCTTGACGCCGCCGTTGACAAGGCCTATGGCGGCACCAGGAGAATAGTGTGGTGGGAGGTGGCCGCTGGCGAGGAGGCCCAGAAGGAGTGCGGCTCCCTGCTGCCTGACGGCACGCTTCAGGCCTTCAAGCTGGCCCGCGTCAACCTCAAGGGACCCCTGACCACCCCAGTGGGGGGAGGCTTCAGGAGCCTCAACGTGACCCTCAGGATGGTGCTTGACCTATACTCAAACGTCAGGCCAGTCAAGTGGTATGGCCAGCCGACCCCGCACTGCCACCCAGAAAAGATAGACTGGGTGATATTTAGGGAGAACACGGAGGACGTCTACGCTGGCATTGAGTGGTCCTTCGACAGCCCCGAGGCCCAGAAGCTAAGGGACTTCCTCAAGAGGGAGTTCGGGGTAGAGCTGACCCCGGACACGGGCATAGGCATCAAGCCCATATCCAAGTGGAGGACTCAGAGGCACGTCAGGAGGGCAATGGAGTGGGCCATAAGGAACGGCTACAAGCACGTCACAATAATGCACAAGGGCAACATAATGAAGTACACTGAAGGCGCCTTCAGGCAGTGGGCCTACGACCTCATACTCTCGGAGTTCAGGGACTACGTTGTCACCGAGGACGAGGTAAACACTAAGTATGGAGGCAAGGCGCCTGAGGGCAAGATAATAGTTAACGACAGGATAGCTGATAACATGCTGCAGCAGATAATAACTAGGCCCGGCGACTATAACGTGATAGTGACTCCCAACCTGAACGGAGACTACATAAGCGACGAAGCCAACGCCCTGGTGGGCGGCATTGGAATGGCCGCAGGACTTGACATGGGTGACGGCGTGGCCGTCGCCGAGCCCGTCCACGGCAGCGCCCCCAAGTACGCAGGCAAGAACGTCATAAACCCGACCGCCGAGATACTGAGCGGCATGTACCTGCTCAGCGACTTCGTGGGATGGCCAGAGGTCAGGCTGCTAGTTGAGTACGCAGTCAGGCAGGCGATCGCCCACAAGCAGGTGACCTATGACCTGGCCAGGGAGATGGGAGGGGTAACGCCGATATCGACTACGGAGTACACTGACGTACTAGTTGACTACATAAGGCACGCGGACCTCAAGGCCCTCAAGGGCCAGTGAGGCCCTCCCCGTTTTGTCCTTCACCCTCTATTTTCTTCAGGATGTCGCACACCTCTGAGAGCCTGTTCACCCTATACTTCGCCACGCCCTCGAGGGACATATCATTACCCATGGCAACCGGGTAGCCTACAAGCCTCATGGCATCTGCGTCCCACTGCGAGTCGCCGACGTACATGACCTCGCCGAGGCTGACCCCGAGCTCTCCTGCGATGAGCTTTATGGCCCTGGCCTTGTTGACCCCCACCGCCGCCACGCCCCCAGGGACCAGCCTCCACCTGGAGTCGAAGCTCAGCTGGTTCGCCATCCACAGGTCAGCGCCGATCACGTCAGCGACCCTTGTCACTAGGAGGTCTATGCCTCCACTCAACAGGGCTATCCTCTTACCCATCCTGTGGATGCATATCGAGACATCCCTTATGCACGGCCTCAGCGGTATCCTTGATAATATCCTCTCCAGGTCCCACCTAGTTATTTGGCCTCCGGTTGCCTCAACCCAGAGGCCGGTGTCCAGCCTGAGCCAGTCCTGGTATGTTATCTCACCCCTCTCGAACAATTCAGCGTACTGCCTGGCCCTGTCGGCGACTCCAAGGGTCTCGTGGACGAAGCCCCAGCTGCTCTTAACCTCTGTGAGGACGCCGTCAACGTCAAATACCACTGCCTTAACCTTCAATGTCCCGCAGGTCCCCTGGCCCTGGGAGGCCTGGGGGCTTTATTATGATTTTTGACCCATAAGGGCCTTGGCCGAGGCGAACGGGCAGCTCAGCCGCTCACGTCCTACTGACCTGCCCATCACCCAAATCAATAAGCGTCCCCAGTGACTTGAGGAGTGACACCACCGCGGCCCTGTCGCTGCACACGAACGTGTGAGGCCTCTGGGAGTCCGTGGCCCCAAGCATTCCCATGGGCCTCAGCGACTCAAGCTCCATTAGCCGTCCGGCCAGCTCGTCCTCCGCCTTAACGCCAGAGCTCCCAACCCTGTAGAATATGAACTCGACGGAGGCCGCGGCCCTCGATATGCAGTCTACGTGCCACCAGCAGCGCTCGGCCCCCCAGAAGTGCCTTGAAATCCTTGACCTAAGCCCTCCCGGCCCCCCGGCGCTGCCTACATATAGCACAAGCCCTGGCCCAGCCGAGCCCAGCACCTTGCCTCCCCTGCCCATAATGATAGCCGGGCTGTCGAGCCTGAAGCAAATGGCGTAGACTCCCTTGCGGGAGGGAAGCGCGTCAACAACGCCGTCAGGGCGGCGTCTGATACCCCGGAGAGCGTCACTGCCCCTAAGGGCTCCCTCCGGGCACAACTTACTTCACCCGCCGCCTTAAGTTAATGCACGTAGGTGGAAGTATTATACTTATGTGCCAGGAGCCCGCTTATGTCATGAGCAGCCAAGGTAAGGCCTCGCTGCCCTGCCCTTTACTTTGGCCTGGCCCGCGGGACGCAGGGCCTGACGCCCAGGTTTGAGGCCACGTACTTCTTCAGCTCCGACAGCGAGGGAACGCCTATCATGCGCAGTTCCTTGAGCAGCCTCCCCTGGGATACAACGGCCCAGTAGAGCGTCGGGGAGTCCTTGACCTTGAACTGCTGGAAGGCCCTCCTGGCCATTGTGTCAAGGCACATTGTAGTGAACCATGTGCACGAGACCACGTAGATTGTCGCCCTACAGGAGTACATTTCAACTATGTCGGGCATCTTGAGGTCCAACACAGCGCAGGAGGCGCACCAGTTGTTCCTAAAGTATATCAAGTTCAGGCCGTCGCTGAGGGAGGATGGACTTAAGCAGCCGGCTTTTGACCAGCCCTTACCCCTGCTGTAGACGTAAACCCCTTCGGCCTTAGGTATAACGTCTGATGACACTGCCCTGCGCCTCAGCCGCTCCCTCTATTCACATAAGTGATGAGAAAAGAAAATAACAGGAAAAGGACTGGTTTATAGCTCATTGCTCACCCGTAGAAGGGCACCCACTTTGCCCAGTCGGCCGTGTGCTCAAACGTGGCCATGCCGCCTATGTATGCTGACAGCAGGGCTGCCAAGACAAGCAGTATTACCTCTAGGTATGCGACGTACCTTGACGACTTGCCCAGGTTAAGGAATGGACCAAGTATTCCAGAGAGCCCTACCAATACGAACAGCGCCGCCGCTGCCGCAGGAGAGTTAGTTAGGTGATACTTAGCTATGTCAGCTGCATATATCAGGACGGAGACCGAGAGGAACGCTATGGCTATAGTGGGACCCTTGAGGTCCACACCCGTTATAAGGGCGAGGCCCAACATGAGAAGCGCGACCCCGTAAAGGGCGTATGGATCCATGAGCACTATGTTGTAGGAGCTTGGCAAAGGCCACGTCATGGAGCCCCAGAGGCCCATCACTAAGGCGTAGACGCCTATTGCAAAGAAGGCGTAACCAAAGCTCCTGTCGGCCTGCTGCCCCCTGCCCATGACAAACCTGTAGGTCACCCAGGCAGCTGCCGTGAGGAGCCCCCAGGCCAGCACCGCGAGCCAAATGTCTAGGGTGTCTACGAATAGAGGGTCTGCCACGCTCCTTCCCCTTTCTCTAGTCAGAGATCATAGTATTTAAGATTTTCTCTAGCAAGAGTACGTTCGTGCCCTTGACGACTCTAAATAATGCGGGGCCGCGCGGGGAAACCCTTAGGCTTTGCTTCCCGAGGCCGCCGCGCCCTTCACTGCCTCAACTATGGGGTCCGTCACCTCGGGCCCGTAGCCCTCGCGCGGGTCCTCAAGCAGGGGCAGCTCAACCCTGCCCGTGTAGCCCGTGAGCTCAAAGAGCTCCGAGGCCTTGGAGACCCAAGGCTTGCCGTCCATCACTAGGATCTCCATGGCGCTCCTGTACCTCCTCCCGTCGACTATGTAGGCCTCTCCCGGCGACACCAGGACAACCAGGTCTGGGGCGGCCGAGGCTGGGGTTGGGGCTGCAACGTCACTGTTAGACTCTATTACCACCACGTCGCTCGACCTCTCCTCAAGGGCTATGCAGCTGTCGGCGGCCTCGTTGGCTGAGCCCATGAATATGCCCTCCACGACCTGCTCATTTACCTGGACCGGGGGAGGGGTCAGGTATGAAACTATGTCCTGGACCTCCTGTTCAACGGGGCGAGTGACCCTTGAGAGCGCGGCGGAGTTGACCAGGTGAACGCTGGAGCTGCCGCCGACGCAGCTTGTTATCCTGAGGAGGGCCGCCCTGGAGTACGGCTGTGAGAGTGAGGCCTCGTACGCTGTCCTGCTGGGGTACTTTGACCTCGGCGTGGGGACCAGCAGGGCCCCGACGGGGTTCACTATCTCCACTGGGAGCCTCTCGCCCGACGCCTTGTAAAGCACGTAACCGTCCTCGGTGGCTAGGACGTGAAGCCTGCGCGTATATGCAACGGCGTCTGGAGAGCCCCACAGGTCCGTGGCGCCCACCGGCTTTGAAGGCGCCACCGTAAAGCCCTCCCGTATCAGCTGAGCTGTTAAGCTCGCCGCCAGTGTCGTCTTGCCTGAGTTCCTTGGCACTAGGCCAGCCACCAGCACCTTCAAACTCTGTCCCCGACTCGTGAGACGGTAAGCCTTTATCTCATATACGGCTTAGCCTCTGTCGTGGCCAGAGGGAGGCAAATGAAGGTGCTCCAGGTAGACGGCAGCATGGGAGAGGGAGGGGGCCAGGTGCTGAGGACGTCATTAGCCCTAGCGGCTGTCCTTGGGGTGCCGGTGAGGGTCTACAACATAAGGGTCAAGAGGTCAAGGCCTGGGCTACAGCACCAGCACCTGGAGTCCGTCAAGGCCATAGAGGAGATGTCGCACGGCAGGGTTGAGGGCGCAAGGCTCGGCTCCACCGAGGTGACCTTCTACCCTGGCAAGATATCAGGGGGCGAGTACAGCTTTGACATAGGCACCGCGGGCAGCATAACGCTTCTGCTCCAGGCTATAATGCCGCTCATGGTCGCCGCTGAGGGCGAGGTCAGGGTCCGCGTCAGGGGAGGCACGGACGTGCCCAAGTCGCCCCCGATAGATTACTACCGCTTCGTCCTGAGGCCCCTCCTCTCTAAGTTTAACGTGGAGCTAGACGTAGAGCTCATCAGGAGAGGGCACTACCCAAGGGGCGGGGGCGAGGTCGCAGTCAGGGTTAAAAGAAACGGGGCCCTCAGGCCCGTTGACCTGGTGCGCGCGGGGAGGCTCATCAGGGTCGAGGGCCTCAGCCACTGCGTCAGGCTCCCGGCGCACGTGGCCATAAGGCAGGCCAGGGCCGCGAGCGAGGCGCTCAGCGGCCTCGGGGTGCCAGTCAATATTGAAGTTGAGCATTACGAGGGCAGGCCAGACCCGCACCTGGGCCCCGGAAGCGGGATCGTGGTATGGGCCATCACGGAGAACTCCGTCCTGGGCGGCGATTCCCTTGGAGAGAAGGGTAAGCCCGCGGAGCAGGTTGGCAGGGAGGCGGCCACCTCACTGATGCAGGACCTCTCAACTGGGATGGCGCTGGACAGGCACTCCTCTGACATGCTTCTAATATACGCTGTCCTGAGCAGCGGGGTCAGCAGGCTGGGAGGGGCCTCGCTGACCTCCCACGCCAGCACGGTGGTGGAGCTAATCAAGATAATGGCCCCTGAGGCCTCGATATCAGTTGAGGGAAGGCCCGGGTCGCCCTTCACGGCAACAGTCAGGGGCCTGGGCCTCCTGTAGGCCGCATATAATCAATCTGCCCCCTTCATGTAGTCCGTTAACGGCGCTCAGCTGCTGCATATGAGGTATAGCTCTGTATTTACGTGTATACATATTAGCATAAAAGTTAAAAGTAAGAAAGCTTACGACTACGGCGGTGTAAGTTACGGAAGCCCTCAAGAAAGTCCTTGCGGCTTTCGCGCTGGCCCTAGTAATAGCTGCCCTGGCAGCTCCCTTCACGTCGCTGGGACCCCGCGTCTCCCTGGCTCAAGGTGATGAAGTTTACTCTAACTTTACGGTGACTCCCACCGGCTACCTTACAGTTTACCTCTACGGTGTGCCTCCCTCATCTAAGGTGCTGCTCTGGTGGGGCGTAGAGCCGTACCCGCAGGGGCCGTGGAGCACAGTTAACGGCACCCCAGGGAACATGGAGACGCCCATGACTTACAACAGCTCAATAGGGGCCTTCCAGGCCACCGTGGGGCCGTTCAAGAATGGCACATGGATAGGCTACGTCTTCAACGTGAACGGGAACACCTGGCTAAACTACGACAACCACCCGTTCTGGAACTGGAACGTTATAATTAACCCGCCAGCTAACATAGTCGGCTTCACCAGGGCCTGGGTGCTGCCGAACGGCTCCATAGTTATAACTACCATAGGAAGGCCGCCGGACGCCCTGCTGCTGTGGTGGGGCCTCACGACAGGCCCGCAGCCGGGCCTGCCCTGGTACAACACGGTTGGTAAGCCTGGAAATAACGTGAGCGTAATGCACTACAACCCACTCTGGGGCAACTACACCGTGATGATAGGACCCTTTGAGCCCGGCCAGTGGGTCCAGTGGGTCTACCATGACAACACCACTGGGGCCTGGATACACAACAGTAACGTGAGCTCCAGCGCGAACTTCGCAATACAGGACGTCTACACACCTGTGCACGTCGTCGCTGCCTACTACAACGAGTATGTCTACCTTGTCGGGGAGCAGACCAAGGTCAACGTTACATTGCAGAACGAGGGCCCGGCCGCAAGCTACGACGTGGCCCTTGTCGTGGGAACCAAGGCTGTCTTCAACTCAACGGTCACCATACCGTCTGGAACCACCAACCTAACTTTCAGCTTCCCTGTTAACTACCCGCAGGGCATTTACAACGTGTACTTCCTGGTAGGCACCTCAGGCCTGTGGCAGAACACCTCGCTGCCGCAGCTCTACGTGCTTAACACCACCGGCAAGAAGCCCATAAGCGTCGTGATAGTGTGGAACATGCATCAGCCTCTCTACATAGAGCCCAACGGCACCTGGGGCCAGCCCTGGGTGCAAATTCACACGGGCCAGGATATGGACTGGGACGGGCAGCTCGTGGGGGCCTATGAGCTGCAGGCTATGCTGCTCAACGAGTTCCCCAACATAAACGTAACCATAGACTTCACGCCGGTGCTCCTCTACCAGTGGGAGGCCTTCCTGCACCAGTCGAGCCCGACCTTCACGACGTCAGGCGTCAACGTAACCCATGACATTAACGCCACCGAGTACACGCTGAGCCTCTACAGGAAGCTGGTCAGGGAGGGCAGGCTCCAGGTGCTTACAGTGCCCTTCTACCACCCACTCATGGCAATAGAATATGATAACGGCTGGTCCTCGGACCTGCTGGCGCAGATACTCATGGGTAAGAACATGACCGAGTACGTCTTTGGCGTCGTGCCCAACGGCGCCTGGACCCCCGAGATGGCCTTCAACATGGGCCTGGTCTGGCTCTACAACGAGACGGGCATCAACGCCACCGTGCTGGACTACCAGGCCTTCGTGCAGATGGCGCCCGACCTGACCGTCGTATCAGGGAACCTTAACAACGGCCCCTACGGAGTCTACGTGGTTCAGAACTCCCTGGGCCAGAGGATCTACGTGCTGTTCAGGGACACCGACCTCTCTAACGAGTTCGCGTTCCTCTTCTTCCACCAGTCGCCGCAGCTGACGGAGCAGGAGCTGCTCCAGTACCTGGCCAAGGTCTACATGGAGCACCCAGGAGGCGTCGTAGTGGTTGCCCTTGACGGCGAGAACCCGATAATATTCAACTCGATGCCGCTCTCAGGCGAGGACCTCTACGCCATATATCAGGCCCTTTCAAACGCCGAGGGCCAGGGATGGCTCGTCACCCAGACGGTTGACCAGGCAATAGCTACCCACGGCGTGTCGGCCGTGCTGACAAACCTGCCGGAGGAGAGCTGGGCCCTCAGCCTCAACAACTGGAACAACGGCTACAGGGGCAAGGTGCTCATCTGGAGGAACGTGACCGAGGCCAGGGAGTACCTGGTGGCGTTCTCAAACGTGCTCGGCATGCCCACGTCGCCCTTGGTGCCGCTCTCGTTTGCCCACGCGCCAAACGCCAGCATAGCCGCCTTCGAGGCCATGACCCATACGCCCGCCTACATAAACGTCTCTGGCTACACCGAGGCTAACCCGCTTTACATGTACTACTCGCTGTGGAACTACCTCTACGTCAGCGAGGGCAGCGACTGGACGTGGCAGGCCGGGCCGCCCAACTACGGGCCGCAGTGGTTCTCCGTGCAGCCCATAATATATGACAGCGCCATAGTAAACTACGTCAAGTCCCAGCTCTCTAAGATAACCCCAAGCGGCGCCATACCGCTGCCTGGACTGAAGGGGGTGACCGTGTTCATAAACGACAGCCTCGGCGCGCCGTTGCCCATAGCGTCCCACGTAATAGTTGTCGTGAGCAACGGCACCGCCAACGCTAGCGCTGAGGTGACCCTGTACCCTGGAGTTGACATAGCAATAGTTAGGGGCGTCTACTTCAGGCCCTCGTCGCCCGTCTCGGTCTACATATACGCTCCACTGAACGCCTCGCAGCTGGACTCCTACATAGTGCCCTTCGGCAAGTACGGGCTCCTGATCTCCAGCGGCACCTTCGGGCTCGGCAACGTGACGTTCAACGTTAACGCGGTGCACATAGCTAACATGAACACCACGACGACTGGGACCACCCAACAGGCAGCGCAGCCAAGCGGGTACAGCGTCTGGGTAGTCGTTACGTTGGTTATAGTCGCAGTTATAATAGCAGTCATAGTTGGATACCTTAGGCTCTAAGCTTAGCTAAGCTCAGAACCTTCAATTCATTCTCCCTTATTTTCTTTTTCTTCTCCTGGGTTAAACCCAGGGCTCGAACTGGGCCACAAAACGCGTTTATTGATGATTGGCACCTGAAGAACTCCTAGGCGAGGACCTTGCCCGGGTTTGTAGGGCTGATAACGGACTTCGGGGATTCCGTCTATGATGGCATTGTGGAGTCCGTCATAAAGTACGTGGACCCCTCCATAAACGTGATAAGAATTGATAACAAGGTTCCACACTTCTCTGTGCTCGCTGGGAGCTACATAACGTACTCCTCATACAGATGGCTACCGCCGGGCTCCATAATAATGATAGTAGTGGACCCCGGGGTTGGGACCAGCAGGAGGGCTGTAGTCATAAGAACAAACAACTACTACTTTGTAGCCCCCGACAACGGAGTGGCCTATGAGGCAGCGGCGGAGGACGGCATAAGGGAGGCCTATGCAATAAACTACTCCAGGGTCCGCTCGCTGGCCGGCGTCAAGGCCTTCAACGCCTGGCCGCTCTCGTACACGTTCCACGGCAGGGACGTCTTCGCCCCAGCGGCGGCCCTCATAGCCAAGGGGGTCCCACCGTCCCAGTTCGCCACCCCTATACCGGTTGGCTCCCTGGCATCGCTTCGCCTCAGGTACAGCTTCCGTTCAGGGGGCGTCACGCGCACGAGGGTGGTCTATATAGACAAGTTCGGCAACGTGGCCCTGGGGCTCACGACAAGGGAGTACAGGCTGCCGCGCGGCAGGCTGGTGGTAAACGTTAAGGGCGCCCAGCACGTGTTCACCACTGGCAGGACCTTCGCCGACGTCAGGCCCGGGGACGCCATAGCTTACATTAACAGCTTCGGGTTCGTGGAGCTCGCGATAAACCAGGGCAGCGCCGCCTCGAAGCTTAACGTTAACGTAGGTGACGAGGTGTCGCTGACCCCTTAGCACTCGCAGAGCCTGTCAAAGGGCTCCCTAGGGCCTTTGAGCTTTCCATGTAAGAGCCTTCTAGGCGAGAGCCTGCCGTCCTCTTTGCTGGCCCCCTCAGCTACGTCCACTACTAGCCTTGCTAGGCCCGGTGAAAGCGTGAGCCCAGCCCCGTCGAGGCCCGCAAGTATATAATAGCCGTTGAGCTCGCCGACCACAGGCATGCCGTCGGAGGCTGATATGCACGGCGCTGCCCATGATGAGACGGGGTAGAAGTTCTCGGCGTCAGGCAGCCTGGCGGCCGCAAGCTCCAGCACCTCGTAGGCCTCGCCCTGTGACAGCCTGAAGCCGTCCTCGGGCCTCACCAGTTGGGAGTCCCCACCCCCAACTATGGCCTGGCCCTCGGCCTCAGGCACCATATAGAAGCCGTTTATGTCATCTTCAACTATCACGTTAGGCGTCTGACCCCGCACGCTGTGGGCGGAGCACCTGTATATGGTAAAGTTGTCCCTTAAGCCTATTAGTTCCGGCGTCCAGGGCCCTGCCGCTATGAACTTCAGGTCCGCCTCCACTTCAAGGCCATTATAGAAGAGCCTATCACCTTTTCGGATTACGGGGCCCTCCTTTAAGGTGAAGCTTGCGTCGGCCAAAACCTTGGTCAGGTGACCTAGGGCGTCGCCTGGGCTCACTACCCCCTGCACCATGATGGAAACAGGCAAATCGTTGTCGCCGGCGAGCCTCAGGTTTAGCTCCCTTAGCTCCTCGAGCCTCAGCACGTCGGCGTCTATGCCCTCGAGCCTCAGGGTGGAGATTATGTCCTTGATACAGTGAAGCTCCTCAGGCCTCGGTATCCACACAGTCTTTGTCATTCTCTCCACTCCAAGCTCCGCATAAGCCTTCACGCCCTCTATGGCATACCCAAGTAATGACTTGGGGAGCTGCAGCGATATTATGCCTGCGGCCCTTGATGAGGCCCCATAGCCTACGGAGTTCGCCTCGTAGAGGGTCACGTCATAGCCTCTTCGAACAAGTTCATAAGATATCCAGAGGCCTGAGAGGCCGCCGCCTACGACTGCGGCCTTCTCTCGTCTATGCAACATCGCACCTGTAGGTTGACTGTAGTCCTGGAGGGTTATTAGCATTAACATGTAGTTGCCGTGTCCAAAAGAAGGGATTGACTTAGAGGTTACAGGGGTGGTGCGGCTACCTCTTCATAGCCTCCGCGGCGAACTCGGCTATCCTCTTGACGCCCTCAACTATGTTATCCATGGACGTGGCGAAGCTGAACCTCACGAAGTCCCTGCCCAGCCTGTCGGGGAACGTGGTGCCGGGCAGCACGAGGACTCCCTTCTCGTAAAGAAGTCTGTTGACCAGCTTGTCCACGCTGTCAAGCCCAAGGGCCTTCACGAGCTGCGAGACCCTCGGGAACATGTAGAAGGCGCCCTGAGGCTTGTAGGACTCGAAGCCGGGGACCTCCTTCAGCAGGTTGTAGAGGGCGTCCCTCCTCTTCCTGAACTCGTCTATCATGTTCCTCACTGGCGTCCAGTCGCCCCTGAGCGCGGCCACGCCGGCCTTCTGGGCTATGCTTGTTGCACAGCTGTATATCGAAACCGCCAGGTCGAGCATCCTGCTTATGACCTCGCGCCTTGCAACCAGGTAGCCCAACCTCCAGCCAGTCATAGAGAAGGTCTTGGAGAAGCCGTTTATGTAGAGTAGGTTGTCCCTCCAGCCCGGGTGACTTATTGTGCTGCCGAACTCCCCCTCATATATGAAGTTATCATAGATCTCGTCAGCAACCACTATAACGTTCTTCTTCGCCGCCACCTCCATTAGCTCCTCTACCTGCCTGGGGCCTATTACCACGCCTGTCGGGTTGTTGGGGTTGTTGAGGAAGAGCAGCCTGGTCCTGTCAGTTATGGCGTCCTCAACTTTCCCTATGTCGAGGCTGAACCCCTTGCCAGGCTCGAAGTCCATGCTCACGAACCTTGGCCTGGCGCCGAAGAACTTCGTGACCTGGGCGTAAGCGTAGTAGCTGGGCTCTATTATTAACGCTTCGTCCCCGGGCCTCAGGTAGGCCGCCCCTGCCATGAAGAGGGCGGTCTTGGTGCCCGTGGTAACTATTATCTCGTCTGGCTTGACGTCTGACCTATACCTGCTGTTGAGGTACTCAGCTATGGCCTCCCTCAGCTCCGGTATGCCGGCCGTCTCCGTGTAGCCCGTGAAGCCCTGGTCAAGGGCGTCCTTGGCCGCCTCCCTTATGTGCTTTGGCGTCGGGAAGTCGGGCTGCCCTATGCCAAAGCTAATAACCTTAATTCCCTTGGACTCAAGCTCCCTTATAATTGGGAGGTAGCTGAAGGCGCTCTCCCCCTGTATTAAAAACATCTCCTGCTTGAGCCCCAGCGTCGGAGGCTCGTTCGACAATTTTCAGGCACCAAAGTTAACTTGTACTGTCAGAAATTATAAGGGTTTGAGATACAGATAGGGACATCTGAAGTATTTAATCTATAAGAGATCTCGCTACTACGTATTAAATACGCTTTGGAGAGGACAACTAGAGGGGGAGCCTATTGGCAAAGCTGCAAGTCAGGTGGTTCAAAAGGAGGACGCTGACTATAGGCCCAGTGGAGCTTGAGGTAATGAACCCGGTCGCCGATGATACGGTAGAGGCCGGCGGCAACGTCCTGGACTCAATACTTACTGAGGCCGACAAGTTAATGAGGGACAGGAAGGGGGACTTCGTCATAATCGTGGGCGAGACGCCCGAGACCAAGTACATCATTGGCGAGGGGGTCAGGGACAGGGCGGGGACCAGGCAGCTAAGCGCCCTGCCCAAGAGGCTCCTGAAACTCGCGGTGATAAGGTTAGGCTCGCTCTCCTCCGTTCAAACGGAGGGCATGGCAAAGTTCTCCCTGAGCTCGCTGGAGTGGTACGACGCCCCGCCGGACACCTACATATTTGACGGACCACTCAAGACTGAGGATGATGTTGAGTACGTCGTGTTTCAGCTGGAGGACGGGGTCAGGATTGTAAGGGCCCCGAGGCTCGCGAGGCTCCTGCTATCCTTGAGGCCTCCTGTCTCACAAGATCAAGAATCTCAGGGTGATGGGAGCGAAGAAGGTGAAGGTAGTAGCCCCGAGGGGTAAAGGATCCTTTTCTCTCATTGCAGAGGGCGCAGGTTAGAACTCCATCCTTAAGGCTCCTCAGCCTCATGCCGACAAGCTTTACGGCCTCAGCGTAGTGGCCTGAGAGAATTCCGAGCTCAACGCTCTCGGGGCTCTCAAGGCCGCTGGCTATTTTGGCCACATGTTCAACTATAATGTACTCTAATAGCTCTGAGCTTCTCCTGGACAACTTGCCTCAAGGTAATATCACCCTTTGGTGGTTAAAAGCAAGGGGGAACCTTAGGTCAAGCCTTAGCCTGCTGACCCCTGGGCGAAACTGAGCCTTCAAGCCAGGAGAGGTACTCCGGAAGCCCCCTGTCAACCCTGAGCGCCAGGACCTCAGGCGCCTTATATGGGTGGACCCTCCTTATGAGCTCCTCGAGCCTACCGTAGGCCTCCTCCGTGGTCTTTATTATAAGCAGGTCCTCCTCGGCCTCCTCTACCTTGCCCTCCCACCAGTAGGAGCTGCGGACCCCAGGTATCACGTTAACGCATGCCGCGACCTTGCTGTCCAGCAGCTCCTTGGCTATCCTCGCGCTGCCATCCTTTGGCGCCGTCACCAGGACCACGAGGGCCGTCAAGGCTTAGCCCTCTTCCTCGGGCGGCTCGTCGTTAAAGTTCTGTATGTCGCTGAGGTCGAGCGTTATGGTCTCTCCCTCCTCCTTCTCAGTGGCCTGCGGGGCTCCGGCCCCCTCCTCCTCACCGCTCTTGAACTTCTTTATCACGGCCTTCCAGGTGTGGCCGTTGGGGCACCTGAAGGCGCCCATAACTGTTATCGTCACCCTTCCCTCCCTGTCAGGTATTGGCGACACCAGCGTCCAAGTCCTCTCCGGGTCCGTGACCCTGACGCCGCACACGGGGCACGTGAACGGGTCCTCCGACTTACCCTTGGACTTCCTTGGCAAGCTTCCGCCCACTGGCCTTCTGACCCTTAGCGTTAAAATACCTAATAGGGTGCCTTGCGTCTGCAGCTTAATAAGAGGCCTCGGTCAAGGTCTGTGGCGGCATAGGCGGAGCCCATCGCTTTTTACCTAGGGCCCTCACTGGCCACACGGTGAGCTGAGTGGCCAGTGACGAGGACTTCATTATATCCTCGGTGCACGGCGTCCTAGCCCTCGACTCCAGGGGGAACCCCACGGTTAAGGTAATAGCTAAGACGAAGGCTGGGGTGGGTGTAGGCATAGCGCCCAGCGGGGCTAGCAAGAGCAGCAAGGAG
Source organism: Acidilobus sp. (assembly GCF_049973875.1). NCBI lineage: Archaea > Thermoproteati > Thermoproteota > Thermoprotei > Acidilobales > Acidilobaceae > Acidilobus > Acidilobus sp. The sequence continues at coordinate 8,127 of NZ_JBMFJI010000012.1, read as the reverse complement.
GCCATAGAGAAGAGGGACGGCGGCAGGGGCTGGGGCGGCATGGGAGTTAACCAGGCGCTGTCAAACGTCAACACCATAGTTGCCCCCAGGCTCATAGGCCTCGACTCAAGGAAGCAGTCGCTTATAGACGGGGTCCTGATAGAGATAGACGGCACCCCCAACAAGTCAAGGCTCGGAGGCAACGTCACCACTGCGACCAGCATAGCAATAGCCAAGGCGGCAGCGGCCTCCTCAGGGGTCGAGCTCTACGAGTACCTCGGAGGGCCGGGGGCTAAGGTGCTGCCGACCCCCCTCATGAACGTCATAAACGGTGGAGTGCACGCGGGCAACAACCTCGCCTTCCAGGAGTTCATAATAATACCCGCGGGCGCCTCCACGTTCACTGAAGCCATGAGGATGGCCGTTGAGGTCTACAAGTCGCTTAAGAGCTACCTAAGCGACAAGTACGGCAAGACGTCAACTAATGTGGGCGACGAGGGGGGTTACGCGCCGCCCATGAACGAGGTCAGGGAGCCCCTGGAGGCCCTGAGGGCTGCCATAAAGGCCGCGGGGTACGAGCTGGGCTCCGACTTCTTCCTTGGCATTGACGCTGCCTCCTCGGAGTTCTACGACCCCGAGAAGAAGGCCTACAGGGTTGACGGGAAGCTTTACGACCCTGGCTCGCTCCTCGACCTTTACGTTCAGCTGATAGACGAGTTCAGCATAGCCTACCTCGAGGACCCATTCCACGAGGAGGACCTGCAGCACTTCTCTGAGATAACTGCAAAGCTCGGCTCCAGGGTCCTCATAGTCGGCGATGACCTCTACGCGACCAACGTCAAGTACCTGCAGGAGGGAATCAAGGCCAGGGCGACCAACGGGGCCCTGGTCAAGGTCAACCAGGTTGGCACCCTCACGGAGACCCTGGACTACATAAGGGTCGCCAGGAACGCCGGCATAAGGCCCGTCATAAGCCACAGGAGCGGGGACACCGAGGACCCGTTCATAGCTGACCTTGCAGTTGCGGTCGGCGCCGGCGTTATAAAGACCGGCGCCCCGGCCAGGAGCGAGAGGCTGGCCAAGTACAACAGGCTCCTTGAGATAGGGGACTCCCTGGGCCCAATGGCTACTTACGCGGGCAGGGAGCCCTTCATTACTAGGGCCTGAGGCCCACATCTGAGCTTATTTTTAGCAAGCCTCCTCCCAGGCCGGGGAAGCCAAGTGGAGGTCAAGGTCAAGGACCCCTCGCTCGCCGGCGAGGGCAGGCTTAAGATAGAGTGGGCCGAGGCCCACATGCCGGTCCTCATGGAGCTTAGGCGCAGGTACCAGGACAGGAAGCCCCTGAAGGGCTACAGGATCTCAGCGGCCCTTCACGTGACCAAGGAGACAGCGGTGCTCATAAGGACCCTGAGGGCGTGGGGCGCCGAGGTCTCCCTTGTGCCGAGCAACCCGCTCTCGACGCAGGACGACGTGGCCGCGGCCCTGGCCGATGAAGGCATAGCGGTGAGGGCCTGGAGGGGCATGAACGAGCAGGAGTACTTTGAAGCCATAAGGGAGGCCGCCAGGTCCTCCCCCGACATAGTGGTAGATGACGGTGCCGACCTACACGTGACCCTCCACGAGGAGATGCCCAGCGTGGCGAAGAACGTCATTGGGGGTAACGAGGAGACGACCACAGGGGTCATAAGGCTCAAGGCCCTGGAGGCCAGCGGGAGGCTCCTCTACCCCGTCATAGCAGTTAACAACGCGCTGACCAAGTACCTCTTCGACAACAGGTACGGCACTGGCCAGAGCGCGCTGGACGGCGTGCTCAGGGCCACTAACGTGCTCCTCGCGGGCAAGAGGCTTGTGGTCGCCGGCTACGGCTGGGTCGGAAGGGGCATAGCAATAAGGGCCAGGGGCATGGGGGCCAGGGTTATAGTCACCGAGGTTGACCCTATAAGGGCCCTTGAGGCAGTTATGGACGGCTTTGACGTGATGAGCATGGACGAGGCCGCGCCCCTGGGCGACATATTCATAACCGCCACGGGGGACAAGGACGTCATAAGGAAGGAGCACATGCTCAAGATGAAGGACGGGGCGATACTTGCTAACGCCGGCCACTTTAACGTTGAGGTGAGCGTGACGGACCTGGAGTCCGTAGCAAAGTCCAAGAGAGAGATAAGGCCGAATACCGTGGAGTACACGCTGCCCGACGGCAGGAGGCTCTACCTGCTGGCAGAGGGAAGGCTTGTCAACCTGGTCGCGGCTGAGGGGCACCCGAGCGAAGTCATGGACATGAGCTTCGCTAACCAGGCCCTCTCGGTGCTATATCACGTCAACAACAGGGGAAGGCTGCAGCCTAAGGTTTACGACGTGCCCCTTGAGCAGGACCAGGAGGTGGCCAGGCTGAAGCTAAGAACCATGGGCATAAATATAGATGAACTCACGCCGGAGCAGCAGGAGTACCTGAGGAGCTGGAAATGAATGGGACCACTGCGGTCCTGGCGGCGGCCCTGTTTGTTGTGGCCTGGCTCCTGCTATATGTTAGCCTGAGGAACCGAAAGGTCGAAGGCCTCACTGTTTACCCCTTCATCTTAATTTACAGGCTGAGGTACTCCAGGAGCCCCCTGGGGCCTGGGCTTAAGTCAAAGCTTGTAAAGGTTTACGGCGTCGCAGGCCTGGCGGCGACGGCTTTCGCCATGGGCTACTTCTACTTTGTCAGCGGCTCCCTGTTCCTTGAGAGGTACCTAGTAAGGGTTCCGCAGGCGAGCGCCGAGGGCTTCGTGCCCCTCATACCAGGGGTCACGGTAGGCCTCTACGAGTTCATGTTTATACTGATAGCCGTCGGCGTGGCCGTCCTAATTCACGAGTTCTCACACGCCATTGTTTCAAGGGCCGTCGGCGTGCCCGTGAAGGGGGCCGGCCTGCTGCTGATGGCCTTCGTGCCTGCAGCCTTCGTGGAGCCGGACGAGGGGTCCCTCAAGGCTGCCCCGCTGAGGTCCAAGGTAATGATATATGCTGCCGGCGTGGCCTCCAACGTTGCCCTGGGCTTCCTCTTTGCTTACATCATTTCACTGCTTATACCGTCGCTGGCCTCCGGCATAACCATAGTGTCCGTGGAGGCGAACAGCCCAGCTTATGTCGCTGGCCTGCTGCCCGGCATGAAAATCATAGCAATAAACGGCGCGCCAGTGAGGACTGTCACCCAGGGGCTTCAGGAGCTGATAAGGGCCGGCGCTGAGGGCGCAGCGCCCGCCAACGTCACCCTGACCGTGATATACAATGGGCTTGAAAAGGCCGTGACCGTCGTCAAGCCTGCCGGGGTGGACCACATAGGCATAGAGGTTGTCCAGAGCTTCAGGCTCGACTGGCTCGTGGAGCTCCTCACGTCATTCTATGTCGTTAACATGGGCCTGGCGCTCATCAACGCAGCCCCATTCGCCTTCCCGCTCCCGGGCTTCGGCGTGGAGAGCGACGGGGGGCAGATGCTCAGGGAGGTGCTGTCGAGGGCCGCGGGCAGGCTAGGCTACGCAATATCGGCTGGGGTTGAGGTGGCGACCCTACTCCTCATAATAAGCCTCTTAACGCTCGCGCCCGTCAGGCTCCCGTGAGTGCTAAGGAAAATAAGTTCCCCCAACCACGTCAGAGGGGGTAACGCCTTGTTAGTGGCTGTCATAAGCGACTCGCATGACGATGTGGCCTCTATGAGGCTGGCAGCCGCTAAGGTAAAGTCCCTTGGGGTAAAGCTTATCATACACCTGGGCGACATAATATCACCGTTCACGCTCAGGGAGCTCGGTCAATCTGGGGCGAGGGTGGAGGCGGTTTTCGGCAACAATGACGGCGAGTTTGAGATGCTAAGCGAGGTCGCCAGGTCGCTTGGGGGCAGGATAGGGAGGTGGCCAAGGGTCCTGGACATAGATGGAAGGAGGATCCTCGTAATGCACGGCCAGGGGCCTGCGGATAGCACCGTTGAGCTTGCCCACGCTCTAGCCGAGTCCGGCAGGTACAGCGGGGTCCTCTATGGGCACACCCACCAGCAGGAGCTCACCTATGAGAGGGGGGTGCTGATACTGAACCCAGGCCCGCTGGCATCATTCCTGGGGGGACCGTACATGGCTTTGCTCGAGACGACCTCCATGGCAGCCAAGCTCGTGAGGCTGAGCTGATTGAGGGGCCTAGTTATCGGCAGGGGGCTCGCGGAGCACCTCGTGAGGCTATCCATGGGGAGGAGCGAGGAGACGGGGCTATGCCTTGGGGTAGGCAACAGGGTGCTCGCGCTGGAGCCCGCTGAGAACGTGCTGAGGTCGCCGACGGAGTTCCTGGCCAACCCGCTTGACATAGTTGCTGGCTACGCCGTCGCCGAGAACCTGGGAGTGGAGGTAGTAGCGCTTTACCACACGCATCCCGGCGGCCTCCCTGTGCCCAGCGAGAAGGACGTAGAGGGCATGAGGCTCTGGCCGCTTCCATGGATAATAGCCTCGAGGGGCGGCCTAAGGGCGTGGGTCTTAAACAATAACGCGCCTGAAGAAATAGCAATTGAAATAATATAGCCCGAGTATAAACGAAAGCCCTTTTGTGAATAGGGCCGCCGAGGCGACTGTGAGCAACCATGGAGGCCGTGGAACTTACGCTGCCTCCCTATGACTCGCTCTCTGACATACATGGCTACACTGATGGAGTTCCCATGTCCTTTGCCGGCAACCAGTGGTTCCTAGTCGACAAGATCGTTGAGATCCTCCTGAGGAACGGCATAAGGGCCTACATAGAGGCCATACCGCCCGGGATAGTGAGGGGTCGGACTTTCACTGAGGCTTCATGAACTTGTGCTCAGCCCCTCGTCCTCATCCCCCCTGTCCTGCTCCCCGCGCCGTCTGCGGGAGCGGCAGCTGAACCGCTCCCCTCGAGGACGCGGGGAGCTTCATAGGGCGCCCTCCTCCCCCTCACATTGCTCACAGAGCTCACGGTGGCGCCCTCCTCTGCATGATGACAGTAATGGAGAAGCCTATGAACTTTCGTGAAGAGATGGTCGTGAATGGTAAATGGTGTCAAATGGTATGAACTTCACGGCTTATCGGAAACTGCTAGCTACGGCATACTGGAGTTCATAAACCCGACCGGCGTGGTCATAATTGGGCTTACCTCGAACAACGCGCTGACCCAGAAGTCCTTAACGGCAGAGGTGCTGGTGAACGGCAGGGGCTTCGAGGAGAGCGCCTACCTTGAGGGCTTCCAGAACAGCACTGTTGACACGGCGGGCTACCTAATAGCGAACCAGTTCAGCTACCAGCTCATAAACGGGGGCCTCCCGTAAGGCCCTCTAAGCCTCAAACTTAGCTTTCCTTTTTTACCTTGCTCATTCCTGAATTTATCTCAAGGCGACGCTCTCACTAGGTGACTAGAAGGCCTCAGGCCGTGAAGCCTCGTCACAGTTCTCGCGGTTGGGCTCCGTGGGAACGTTTGTCCTCATCGGCCCGGGCTAAGGTAGGTCCCAGGGCTAATAAGCTCAAGCCGAGGCAGCCTTAAACTTAAAACTCCAAGCACCTGGAACCAGCAAGGTGCGGCGGTAGTCTAGCCTGGACTAGGACGTCGGCCCTCCAAGCCGAAGGTCCCGGGTTCAAATCCCGGCCGCCGCACCACTCAGGGCATGAGGGCTGACTCTCGTTTACGCCTAGGCGCCGCTACGCTGCTTCATCTAGCCGCAGGGTGGCTCGGGCCAAGGAGTGAGGCGAGCAGCTTAAAGCCTGCACAGGCCTTCGAGGGCCTCCCCTAGGTGCTCATAGGCTTTTTGCTTTGAGCCTCACGTCGTAGTTCAGCGTGACGCCTCCACAGGTAACAGCGTCACAGAGGCGCGGCTGGCCTAGGCGACGACACGCTCTCTAGCAGGGCCCTCCTCGTGTCGTAGCCCCTGAGCCTCCAGAACACCGAGGTCGCGGCCCCAACGCCCCACAGGGCTATGTTAAAGAGCACGAACTGCCACTCGCTCCAGCTGCTGGTGACGTAGAGGGACACGTCGTAGGACGCTATGGGCACGGCCCTCACGAGGCCTATCATGGTAGCCCTCATGTGAGTTGGGAAGAGAACGGGCTCATAGATCGTCCTGACGGCCCACGCGAGCTCGCTGAAGACCATGTTTAGGAAGAGCAGGGGGTAGAAGAGCGAGAGGAAGCCCTGGGAGCCAAGGTAGCGGAGGGCCACGGCTATGGGTATCATTGAGAGGAAGCCGCCCACGTAGGCAAGCAACGTGAAGTTCCTGGTGTCCATCAAGTCCGGCAGGAAGGCCGCCGGCACCCCTGCTATGGAGGCGCCCAGGAGGGCCACCAGCTGTATGAAGTACACAGTGGCGCCGCTGTAGTAGAAGTAGGCTATGGTGAAGGCCATGAGGCCGAACGTCAGGTACTGGGAGAGGCCGAGCAGCGCCAGGAAGGCGTACCTGCCGCCTATGCCAACGGTTGGGCTCACGCTCGACACCTGCTCGCTCGGCTGCGAGATCAGGGCCGAGGCCTCCCTTGAGGCACTCTCGCCCATCCCCTTAGTCATGAGCCACCTGACGGACTCCGGCATGGTAGCCCTCACCGCAAAGGTGACCGCCAGGGCGGCGGCCGTGGCTATCAGCAGCGCGAGGGCGGCGTAGAGGTAGGAGTTTGTGCTAGTATACGTAAGGTACAGCACCGCCGCCCCCACAGCGCCCCCTATGTTGTTAAAGTTGGGCGAGAGCACGAGCACCCTGTTCCTGTACTTGGCCGGCATGTTCTCCGCGAGGAACGCGAGCGACACGGGCACGTCGCCCTCTATGCCGATTTTCATCAGGGCCGCCCCGGTGAGGCCAACAAGTATAGCTATGAGCCCCCTGCCCGCCGTGATCACAAGGTCGAGGCCAAGAACTATGAGGCCAACGCCTATCAGTGACATGGTGACGTAGAAGGCCCCCTTCCTGGCAAGCGTGGTGTCCGAGAGCCTGCCTATGATTATGTCGCCTATGAAGTCAAAAGCGTAGAAGGCTATGAGGAAGGCCAGGCTCCTGTGAAACGCGAAGTACCCCGCGGGGCCTATCATGGCCTCAAGGCCCCATATGAACATGCCGAGGCTCGTTGACGTGAATATTAGCCCGTGGGCCGAGGTCCACCTTGAGCTGTCGAGCCGACGGGCCAGCTCCTCCAAGCCCTACACCGCGTTGTTACTACTGGAGGTGGTAAAATGCCTTTCCTACATAGGTCGGGCTTATTGATGAGGGCGCGAGGAAGGGTTTTTCAAAAAGGGCCTACCACTGGGGTGGCAGGAAGGCCTGGGCCACCAACATGGCCTCGCAGGGAGGCATGGGGGAGTAGGCCTCAGGCGACTGCCTCTTCTTGGACTTCCTTAGCAGGCTCACTTGCTATCACCTCTCTTGCTTGCCTTAGTTATTAGTAGAAGATAGCAGGCAAAGTTTTTAAACTGTAACACTTATCGCGCCGGCTCGATCCCAGCTCAGTGGGAATTAAATGAGGCTGCGGTCCTGCACATCGCTCTGGCTCCGTTCAATGGAATATTAACGCCTCCAACGGCCAGCTACTGGGTGCCCGCTTGAGGGGGATCCTGGGCCTCCTGCTGGCGGCGGTCCTACTGATAGCGATCGTATCGCCTGCAAACGCCAATGCCGTGGGAGTTATGCCACGGCAGGCGACGCAGAAGCTCAGCGAGCCGCTGCCAGGCTTCAGGCTGGTGGGCCAGGCGCCGCCGCAGTCCCAGGTGGTTGGCGTCCTCTACGTGCCGCTGAGGGACGTTCCCCTCATATTCTACTACGCCCAGGCCGTGAGCGCGCCGGGCTCGCCGCTATACCGCAGGTTCCTGACGCCGTCCCAGGCAGCCAGTATGTTCTACCCTTCAGGGGAGGTGGCCGAGGCTGTGGACTACCTCAGGTCCCGCGGCCTCAGGGTGATTGCTGTCGCCGGCTCAATGATTGCCTTCAGCGGGCCCGCCTCGGCCGTTGAGAAGGCCCTGGGGGTATCCATAGGGGTGTTCAGCAACGGGACCTCCAGCTACTACGCCGTCACCGGGTACAGGGGCAAGTTACCGTGGCCCGTGCCCTACATATCTAATATTACAGGAATAGTGCTGGGCACCCCTAAGTTCCTGGTAACTGAGCAGGACCTGATCAAGCTGAGGTCCCTCTACGACGTTAACGTC
>NZ_JBMFJI010000011.1:0-37976 GCF_049973875.1 Acidilobus sp. | reverse complement strand
AGCCAGTTCGCCTACCAGGGGGCCTCCTCGGGCGAGCCGTCGCTCTACGTGAGCTTCGTGGAGCCAAGGGAGGACTTCATGGCAAACGCCCTTCAGTTCAACATGGACTTCAGGCCCCTGGAGGCCAGGGGCCTCTTCAGGTACTACGAGGCCCTCAGCGTCAGCGACCCCGACGCCCTGGGGGACGTGGTCGAGGACGTGCTGTCCCAGGCGGACAGCATGAACGCCAGGCGCGTGGTGATTGACAGCGTGACGGCCGTTGAGCAGCTCGCCAGGGACCCTCCCAGGGCGAGGGAGATAATGCACTCGGCCCTCTACCTTGGCCTCAAGAGGAGGGGGGCGACCGCTCTGCTAATTGCTGAGCTGCCCGTGGGCCAGGAGGCCTCCGGCCTTGGGCCGGAGGAGTTCATAGTGGACGGCATAATAGTCATGAAGTACAGGGTGGTCAAGGGCAAGCTGGAGAGGTACGCCGAGGTCAGGAAGATGAGGGGGACGAACATAAAGAGGAGTGAGTTCCCCATAGCGATAACGTCCAGGGGAGTCGAGATAGTCGTGCCGCCAGACCTGTCATCGATGCCCAGCGGCGCGAAGCCCCGCAGAAGCTTCTCCCTGCTAGGGTTAAGGATACCTGAGGGGGCCAACGTCCTAATAGCTGTAGACCCCTCAGTGGACCCGCTTAAGATAACCACGCTGCTTCTGGCCTCCTCAGCCATTTCAGCCGGACTTAAGGTCGTCGTTAAGTCGTTCATACATGGCCCCTCCACTATAAGGGACCAGGTAAGCGAGTGCGTTGGGGAGGACCTTCAGGGAAGGCTAGTAGTGCCGACCTACGAGCCCTCATCTATGGGCGGCGGCGAGCTGCTGGCCAACCTCTTCAGGCTCGTTGAGGATTTAAAGCCAGACGTTGTTATAGATGAAGGTAATAACGTGCTCCTCGAGCTGCTGGACAGGGATGACTACACGAAGGTCATCTATGGGTGTCTGCCCTACTTGGCTACAAACAACGTGGTCACATTCCATATATATCTGCGGCCCCCCGAGAGGGCTTTCGAGATCCCGCTGGCCAAGTTCTATGACTTTGTAATCTCCGTGAAGCCTGTCGGCAACGCGCTCGAGGTCAGGCCCCTCAAGACGTGGGGCGAGGTGTCGCCAGGGGGCGCCACCTACCTTAAGGCCTCGGACCTGACTTCCTGCGACTTCATAAGGGCAAATGGCCTTAAGCCCATATCATAGCCAGGTAAGCTGCCAGCCCTCCAAGCCCCAGTAACATTGTGACCCAGGATATCCTCCCCCTCCACACCTCATAGGCGGCAGCCGCGCACGCAAGCTCCGTGGCGGCCACAGCAGCTATCCCGTGGGTCCCCAGCCGCCAGGGGGCTGTCAGCAGCCCCACTGCAGGGTAAACGGTGGCGTAAAGCACCATCTCACCTATGAGGGCACCCACGGCGAGGCTGTCATGGCCTCTTAGCTCCCAGAGGAAGGCTACACTTGACTCAGGGACTGCGGTGGCCAGCGGCACCAGGAGCACTGAGACCTCGAAGGGGGAGAGCCCTAAATGATATGAGGCGGCAACCACGCCCCTCACCAGGACCTCCGCTCCCACGTAAAGGCCTGCCAGGGAAAGCGAGAGCTGAAGAAAGCCCCAGGCTATTCCAGCCCTCCCAATGAATGACAATTTGAAGGGCTCTGCCAACGGCTCGCCCGCCCTGCCCTGCACCGAAGCGAAAACCACATAAGTGGCCATCAGCAGCGCCGCCGCCAAGTACTTAGCTTTGCTGTCAGCCAGCAGCTCTGGGGCCGCCACGGAGGGAAAGATCGCAACAAAGACCACCAGGGGCATCAGGAGCTCTCCCTCAGCCGACAGCCCCCTGCGACCTCTCAACAATGAGAAGGCCACGAGCAGGGGCAACATCAGCGTGGAGACAAGGAAAGGCTCCCCGATAACAGTGCCCTCCGCCACCTCGCTGCCCCTGCTCCCGTGGTAAGCTATTAGAGCGTACAGGATCACGACAAGCTCCGGGACGGACGTTAAGATAGGCGTCACCACGGAGCCCAGCAGGCCAGACCTAAGGCCAAGCCTAGAGCCTAGAAATTCCATGGAGTCCCCAAAGGCTATCGAAGACGCCAGAGTTAGGGCAAGGCCGGCCGCGACGTCAAGCTGCCAGACCAGCGCTGACACCTTCCACACATCAAAGTCCTCTCCCTCCTTTAAATGTGACGAGGCCTAACCAGAGTGTAGTGTAAAATAAACAATTTTCATATTATTTTTATCTTTAAAAATTGTGGGACACATGCAAATTTAAATCAAGCTCCCTATAGTAACCTGGTTCGAGGCGTATTTTCCTTGTACAAAAGTAGGAGAAGTAGGTGGGATCTATCTTAACTGAAGTGGTGGCAGTCATAATAGTAAATACTGTAATAGTGGCTGTTGTGGTTGGAGTCTTCCTTGCAACGTATCGCCCAAGCAAAGGTGAGCTGAGGTTTGGCAAGGGAGGGCTTGAGTGCCGCGTGGACTTGCTGGAAGTAGTTGGGGAGCTGAGGCACCTCTTCTGCAGCCAGGGCCCGCACTCCCTTACGCTACTGAGCCGTGAGCCCTATAACATCGGCGACAGTGTAAAGTTCGAGGTCACAAGGTACAACATATACAAGGATGGACGGCTGCTCAGGGCCGACGTTCACTGACTCGCCCTGAAGAGCTCGCCTGGCACCTGCTTTGGTATCGCCATTCCAAACCTGGCCTTCTCCCACAGCTCCCTTATGTTTGAGGCCCCTGCGTATCCGAGCCCCGCCCTTATGCCCTCGGCCAGGTCGGCCAGCACGGACATCACTGACCCCCTGTAGGGGGCCACCCCCTCCACGCCCTCGGCGACCCTCTTAGAGGCCCGAGTGTACCTGTCGACTGCGAACCTCCTCTCCATGGCGCCTCTGCTGGCCATACCCCTGTATGGCTTATACGCCGAGTCCCCTATCCTTATCAGCGGCGCTGAGGCCTCATCAGTGCCAGCCAACAGGTAGCCCAGCATCACGCTTGAGGCCCCAGCCGCCAGGGCCTTGACGGCGTCGCCCGACGACCTTATTCCCCCGTCAGCTATTATGGGCACGTCGCCCGCTCCGTGCTGATCAACGGCGTCCCTCACCGCGGCGACTGCCCAGAGGGCCGGCGCGTACGCCCCGCCGACGCTCGACGTAGTGCATATTGAGCCTCCAGCTATGCCGACCCTGAAGCCATCAACCCTCTCAACTACTGTGAGGGCGTCTACCGCGGCCTCATAAGTGCCTATGTTGCCTACCACGAAGTCCGCTGAGACCTCCTTCGCCATGACTTTAGCCGCAGTCATAGCTTCAACGTTGTGGAAGTGCGCCACGTCAGTCACCAGGGCATCGGCGTACCTGTCAAGGAGCCTCGCCCTCTCCAGGTCGAACGGCGATACCGCGGCCGCCACCAGAAGCCTTCCCTCCGAGTCAAGTGAAGGCTTGACCCTGTTCAGTGAGGAGTCGAAGGTCACGGTGCCCACGTAAGCGTTTCCTGGGGCCACTATTGCAACGGTGTCCGACCCTCCGGACTCCAGGAAGTTCAGCGCGTCCTCGACATGCCTCACGTCGAAGGCCTTCGAGGGCTCCGCGAACTCCGCCACAGGCCTGCCGCTGCAGCCTCTCAGCGACCCGGCCCTCACGTGGCCTAGGACCTTGCCGTCGGCCGAGATCAGCGGGGCGTCCCTGAGGCCCAGCGACCTAAGGTCATCATAGGCCCTGCTGCAGTCCTCGTCAGGTGTCACATATATCCTCGAGGTGGGGATCGGAGGAGCGCTCTTCACCCTGCTCGCTATTTCCGCCTGCTGCTCCTTGGGCATGTTCCTGTGGATCACACCTATGCCTCCCATCAATGACATGGTCACAGCCATATCGTACTCTGTCACTGTATCCATGGGGGACGACGATATAGGTATGAGGAGCCTCACCCGCCTGCTGAACCTGGTGCTTACGTCAACTTTACTGGGATCCATTGGCGCCCTGCCCGGGACTATGTAAACGTCGTCAAACGTGTACAGCTTCTCTGCGCTGCCGAGCTTTTCTAGGAACCCCATGCTCTCCACCACGTGGGACCTTGAACTTGCTGCTTTTATAACTTTAAACGGGCTCTATGGTTGACGGCGGCTTGGTGGTCACGGCGTACGTTACCATCACTACCTCGGGCACCTCGGACGTTATCCTTGAGGCTATGCGCTGCAGCAGGTCATATGGGAGCCTCGCCCAGTCGGCAGTCATGCCGTCCTCGCTTTCAACAACCCTCACTGTGACTATGTAGCCGAAGGCCCTCCTGTCGCCCTTAACTCCCACCCACCTGTCGTCGCCAACGACGGCGAAGGCCTGCCAGGCTGAGTTGTAAAGGCCCGCCCTCCTCAGCTCCTCCTCCACTATCATTGAAGCTCTCCTGGCTATCCTGAGCTTCTCCTCCGTGACCTCACCTATGACCCTGACCGCGAGGCCAGGCCCTGGGAATGGGTGCCTCATAGCAATGCTCTCGGGAATGCCGAGGGAGAGGGCGAGCCTCCTGACCTCGTCCTTGTAGAGGTACCTGAGGGGCTCTATCACCCTGAGGCCCAGGTCCCTGGGAAGGCCCCCCACGTTGTGGTGGCTCTTAATCCTGTCAGCCCCCGCCTCAGCGCCGCTCTCGATGACGTCAGGGTAGGTCGTGCCCTGAACAAGCCACCTTATCGAGCTGTCCGAGGTGGCCACCTCCTTGAAGACCTCAGCAAACACCTTCCCTACTATGAGCCTCTTCTGCTCGGGGTCAGTCACCCCCCTCAGGGCCTCTAGGAACCTGGCGGAGGCATCTATGTAAATGGGGCTCAGCCCCAGGGACCTCAGCGCGCTCAGCACCTCCTCCGCCTCGCCCTCCCTCAGCAGGCCATGATTTATGAAGACCACGACGGCCCTGCCGCCCAGGGCCCTCTTGGCTATTACTGCAGCAGTAGTAGAGTCGACGCCGCCGCTGACCGCAACTATAGCCTTATCTCCAGGGGGAACCTGGGACCTCACCTGATCTACAAGCTTCTCGGCGAGGCCCTCGACGCTCCAGGTGGGCCTTACCTTAGCCACCTTGAAGAGGAAGTTGGCGATCAGCCTCACCCCTTTCTCCGTGTGCCTGACCTCGGGGTGGAACTGAACCCCATAGATCTTGTCCCCGACCTTCATGGCTGCTATATAGCCCGTGTCCTTTGACGTGGCCAGAACCTTGACGTCAGGGCCCACTGAGGCCACGTAATCCGAGTGGCTCATCCAGACGTCCTCTTCCCTGTCCCAGCCATCAAAGAGCGGGTCAGGCCCGTCAACCGTGACCCTGGTCCTCCCGTACTCCCCCTGCCCCCTCTCCACCCTCCCCCCGGTCATCCTGGCCAGGAGCTGGTGCCCATAGCATATGCCCAGCACTGGAAGGCCAAGCTTCAGGACCCAGTCCCCTATGGCAGGTGCCCCTGGCTCGTAGACGCTGCTCGGGCCCCCGGACAGTATTATTGCCTTGGGCCTCAGCCCCTCAACGGTGCTCTGGCTGACCGCAGAGTAGGGCACCACCTCGCTGTAGACCCCGAGGTCCCTGACCCTCCTTGATATCATGTGGGCGTACTGGCCTCCAAAGCTAATGACCAGCACTGTGTCGTGCTCCGCGCTGGGGCTCCAAGACACCTCAGGACACCTCAAAGAGGGGCACGTATGACCTTCTGCTCACGCTGTAAAGGCCCTTGTCTGTGACCCTGAGCTCGGGTATCACTGGCAGCGTGAGGAGCTGTACCTGGTTGAGTACCAGGTCTCCGTCACAGTTGCAGGCCCTGCTGAGCCCGTTGGTGACATCCTCAAGCCTTGAGGCCACCTCCTCAGAGCTCAGGTCGCTCATGAGCCCGGCTATCGGCAGCGGCAGGAATGCCTTCACAGAGCCTCCCTGCGCAAATGCTATGCCTCCCCCCTTCGTCCTTATGGCTTCCAGGGCGGCCTCCATGGAGTCCCTCTCGCTGCCAACAATGATAATATTATGCGTGTCATGGGCCACTGAGGACGCCAGGGCGCCGCTCACGCTTAGCCCCAGCAGGCCGGAGCCCTGAAGCTCCCTACCGTACCTGTTTATTACGTGCACCTCGGACAGGTCACCTTTGATTATGGGACGCCCGTCCTCCACCCTTAGCACCTCTAAGGACTCTGAGGTTATAGTTGAGCCGTTCACAAGCTCTATCACCCTCGCCTGCACCTGGCCTCTGGCCACAGGCGCCCTGAGCTCAAACGACGGCCTGAAGCTCACCGTTACTGTGTTGCCGTCGAGCTGCGGCGACACTTTCCTTGGCGAGCAAACGGCCTCAGAGCCGTTTATGAATGTCTGAATGACGCGAAGCCTATCGTCCAGGGAATCCAGCAGTACCAGGTCGGCAAACCTTCCGGGGGCCACCGAGCCGAGCCAGCGCTCAAGGCCGTAGGACAGGGCCGGGGCCAGCGTGACCGCCCTCACGGCGTCCACGGGGTCCACGCCGAGCTCTATGGCCCTCCTCACGGCCCTGTCCAGGTGCCCCTCGCGGACCAGGTGAAGGGCGTGGATGTCGTCAACTACTATTGGCACCAGCGGCGAGTACCTCGAGACCAGGTCGCTGAGCCTGTCCAGGTCCCTCCAGCTGGAGCCGAACCTCACGAAGGGGAACACGCCCCTCGAAAGCCTCTCCATGAGCTCCTCACGCGTGGTGACCTCGTGGTCGTTCCTCACCCCTAGGCTTACGTAGGCGTCGAGCTCTGGGCCTGAGAGGCCTGCCATGTGGCCCTGAACAACAGTCTCCGAGACCGAGGCCTCGGCCACGAAGTTCATCAGGTCCTCGTCGCCATCGACGACTGACTGGAGGTCCATGACCTCGCCCAGGCCCGAGAGGGCCCTGGCGGCCTCAAGGGCCTCAGGGTAACTTATTGAGGCCCCTCCCGCGTCGTCCACCCGCCTTGAGGGCGGCACGTTAGGGGGCGCCAGCAGGAACACCTTAAGCAGCGCGTGCCTGAACTCCTCGGCCACGGCGTAGACCCCCTTAATGCCGAGCACGTTGCCGACCTCATGTATGTCAACGAAGGCGGCCGTGGTGCCGTGCTTGACCAGCTCCTTGGAGAACTCGCTGGGGCTGAGGAATGTGCTCTCCAGGTGCATGTGGGCATCTATGAAGCCGGGTGCCAGGTAGGCCCCCTTGGCGTTAACAACGCGCCTCGCTCGCGACCTGCAGCTGCCGACGCAGGCCACAACCCTTCCCTTAACGCCCACGTCCCAGCTTCCTGTCCTCCTGCCCCAGACGTCGACTACCTCTGCATCCTTTATTAGTAGGTCCAGGGGCTCTAGCCCAAGCGCGGCCCTGGACGCTGAGACGAGCTCCTGAGGGGACGGACCTGCGGGCCTCTCCAGCGTCAACAATCAACACCTTACTACGCTTTATTTTTGTCTCAGTGTGTTGGAAATGAGGTTAATAGCTTTGCTGTTTACCCATAAGGTCAGCGTAGTATTTAACCTTTGGCATACACACTAAACTTTTGGCCTTCTACAGGTGGCGACGGCAAGTCATAGGTAATGCCCCATGTCGTAAGGGTTGGTCTTCGCATCAAATGTAGGGTGACGCTCGAAGCGCGCATTGCTCGGCAAGACTGATTAGAATACTCAAAAGTCGCTCTTAAGTAATACTCTTTTACTCGGGGTCGCAGCGACTATATGCTAAATGTCTGCGTACATCAAGGGCAAGCTGATTACCTTCTCCTTATTAGCACCACCGCTGACGCAGCTGCTATTACAGCTATTACAGCTCCGACCGCCACATAGATGGCCGTAGGGCTGGAGCGAGCCCTTGGGGGCATCGTATTAGTAGGCAGCGTACTTGTAGAGGTGGATGATGTTGAGGTCTCTGTTAAAGTTTGTGACTATGCCTGCGGCGTCGTAGTTGTTACTGTTGTTGAAGTCGTCTTGCTAACAGTTGTAGTGCTAGATGTGGTGGTTGTAGCAGAGTACGTTGTAGTCTGAGTGGCCGTGGATGCGTTGCTGGGCTGCGGGTATTTGAGCGGATACATGTCGTACTGACCTGGGGCCACCTCGTACGGCTCATCGCATATGTATGGGTCTGAGGGTGACGAGGGCGTCACCTGCGAGAAGCCGCTGCCGTTGGGCAACAGCCACGCGTTTCCAGCTATCACTTTACCTCCAAGCACGTTAGTGCCAGGCCTTGGCGTGACGTACCAGGTGGCCGTCGAGTTGACAACTTTTACAGGACCGTCAAAGACGTTGTTATATATTAGGTCGTTGTGGGAGTCGTAGAGGTAGAGCGTGTAGCTAGCGGCCTGTATGTTTGAGCCGTACACGGTGACGTTGGGCCCTTTGACGTACACTCCACAGGTGAAAGAGCTTACGTTCACATACACTACTGAGACGTCGCTTCCCGTGACGTTGATTCCCAGGCCGCTGCGCCCGGTGACCGGGAGCTCAGAGTCCGATATAGTTATGTTAGTGCCCGTCGCGTTTATGTTGTACGTGTAGCCGGCCTCCCTGACTTCTGATATGTTGATGCTATCGCCCTTAACAACCAGCCCCGTGGCCCCTATTCCCTTATATACTACATTATATGATCAGGTTAAGCTCGGACAGCCTTAGGTGGCTGCCGAAGGCCTCAACCCCTACTCTGGCGGTATATATTGTGACGCCGTCCACTCCCATGTGGCTGCCGTTGATTAGGACGCCTATGTTGTCACCGTTGACCTCTATATCTGAGGTTAACGTACGAGCCGTTAACCTCTACGCCCACCTGGCCTAAGCCCGCGCTGACGTTGAGCAGGGTAACATAGCTGCCGCGCACGCTCACGCCATAGCTCTCGCCGTATAAACCGCTCTCTACGTTGAACGTAGAGTTGACCACACTTATGTAGCTGCCGTTAAGAGTTAGCCCAAACCTGCTCGAGGAGTCGCCGCCTATCACGGTTACGTAGTTTCCGTTAACTACGATGCCGTAGCTGTTATCCGGGGTTAGCCACCCCCTCTAACTTAACTTGGCTGCCATTAACTGCAATACCTATGTAGTCACCAAAGGTGTTAACTTTATAAATAGTTATGTTATCGCCAATTATGATAATGCCACGGCCGCTGCTCGGCACAAAGGCGTTATATACACTTATGTTATTGCCCCACAGCTGAAGGTCTGCCGTAAGCCCCTTTTCCAGAGAAGCGTTAATGATGCGTATGTTGTCACCGCTGCCATTTACGACATAGTAATACTTCCTGGCAACGAGGTCCTCTATGGTTACGTTACTAGCATTACTTATAAGTATTCCAACGCTTTTGACCACACCAATTACCACTAACTACCCTGCATCCCGTGATTACATGGCCTTCTCCATTTATTACTACGTTGCTAGCGAACACGCCTATTGTATAGTTATCACTGCACACGCTGATGTTGCTCGCTATAACATAGTACCCCGGCTTTGTTATGTTGGTAGGCCCCGTTATCTCCGCAGGGTCCTTCGAAGCGCTGTAAAAACCGTTAACGTTCTCGTCCGCACTAAATAGCGAAGCCGGCCTCCCGCGGGCAGCTAGGGCCCCCCAGGGGTTCGCCCACCGAGGCTGTTATAGCCACTAGCGCCGTGAACACTATCAAAACAAGAGCTAGACACTTTTCCTTACTCATTTTAGGTCTATAAGCGGGAAAGCGGTACCATTTAAATGTACCAGTACGTATAATTAAATTAAATGTACCGCAATAACATCAAAGTACGGGCACCCAGCAGGTCCTCGTGATACACTAAGTTTTCAAAGCCGATTACATAAAATGAACTATAATCCTCAGCTCCCAGCGCGCGTTGCGCCTCTTATGCTGCTCAGGTCCCTGTAAGCCTTTATCATGCTTCCTATTCCTATGCCTCCCACCACCGTAAGCACGAGGACTAGCCCTACGTTTACAGCGTCTAGGTTGGGTATTGGTACCCCAGTGCTCAGGGCCAGGTAGTCTATGGTTGGGAACAACGCTATGAGAAGGCCTATCACCACGAAGGCTATGCCTCCGTAGTACAGGGTCCTCCCGGCGGTGACGGCGCCCAGCCTCTTCACGCCCTCCTCGCCCAGGCCCTTAAGCCTTGCCAGGCTAGCAAACGCCGCCCCAAATATTATCTGCATCGTCATCGTTCCAAGCCCAAACATCACCCCAGGCAGCGGGGCGTAGAGCAGGGAGCCGACCCTCGGCGCGAGTATGAAGGTTATTACGCTGGCGTAGGCACCAAAGCCGAAGCCAGCTATGAGGCCGTGGACTATGGTCATCTTAAGCGGCACGTCCCTCAGCTGCTCGTATATGTTCTTCCTCTCAGCCGCCCTCCCGTGCGTTCTGCTGCCCAGCAGCCTGTCAAGCTCAAGGTGCAGGTACTTGCCCTTCAGTATGTAGGACCCGGCTATAGCCATAACTATTCCAACAACCACGTAGATCGGGCCGTCGAGGTTATACTTTTGGTAGAAGTACGCCAGCCCGAGGAACCCGAGAGTCGTCAGGAGCGCCCTCTGCAGCGTGAACCCGAGCGAGAAGAGGAAGCCTGCCTTCATGCCCCCCTTGATGCTGTACTTGCCGACGGCGTAGCTGAAGGTTATGGGCCACGTGTGCTCGTCCGGCGTCGCACCGTGCAGGAGGCCCAGCACATACGAAATCAGCAGTATCATGCCCAGCGACAGGCCCTGCGGCGGGTTCAGCAGCCACTCGATCCAGCCCCAGGCGTTCATTGTGCACACTCACCAAAGGAACTGATGCTTACTGTGCACATATAAACCTTACTTTAGACTCGCTATACTGCTGTGCCGTTACCTAAAGTCGTTGTATAGGCCTATAATGCGTTTACCCGTGGCGCGGCCCTGCCATGCGTGGAGCTCAGAGGCTGCCGAGAGTTCATTACAGTAAGGGCGACGCAAAGGCCACAAAAGTTATAACTAGCTAGGAGGAGAGGGAGCTAGGGGCCTAAAAGCCCCCAGCGCCGCCGTAGCTCAGCCGGTAGAGCGCTGCCCTGGTAAGGCAGAGGTCCCGGGTTCAAGTCCCGGCGGCGGCTCTGCCGCGCTTCAGCTTATGGACTCCAGGGCCTTGCCAAAGTCCTCCACAAGGTCGCCCTCGTCTTCCAGGCCCACGGAGACCCTTACCAGGGACTCCTCTATGCCCAGGGCCCTCCTCTCCTCCGGGCTTATGTGACTTGAGGCGGTGAACGCCGGCAAGGTCACTAAGGTCTCGGTGCCTCCAAGGCTTGGGGCCACCCTGGCCACTCTGAGGGCCTTCACGAACCTGAGGGCGGCCTCTGGGCCTCCCCTGAGCGTGAAGGAGAGGACGCCGCCGTACAGGGGCCTCTCGAAGAGCCTTGAGGCCACTTCATGGTATGGGCTGTCGGGGAGTCCCGGATAGTAAACAGTTGCCACCTTGCTGCAGTCATGGAGGAACTCGGCCAGCGCCATAGCCGTCCTGCTCTGCCTCTCGAACCTCAGGGACAGCGTCTTCAGGCCCCTGTAGGTAAGGTATGCCTCAAACGGCGGCTGCACAGTTCCGAGCTTCCCCCTCCACTCATAGAGGTCCTTTACCTCTGAGGCGCTTGCAGCAGCGATCCCGCCTACCACGTCGTTGTGACCGGCTAAGTACTTGGTGCTGCTGTGCACCACCACCGACGCCCCCAGCCTGAGGGGCCTGACCAGCAGGGGGGTCGTGAACGTGTTATCAACTATAAGCCTGGTACCGGCCTCCTTGGCCGCCCTGCCTATCTCCCTTAAGTCCACCACCTTGAGCGTTGGGTTTGTCATTACCTCAAGTACGGCCACATCATACTTCCCTCCCGTAAGTTCATTAATTACCTCTTCCGTTGAAGGGTAAACTTTAACCAAGGAGCCTCCGACGAGGTTCACCAAGTCCTGAAGCAACTGGATTGTAACGCCGTACATCTCCTTCAACGTCAGGACTCTCGCGCCCCTTTTCAACAGGGCCAGGAGGGACACAGCTATGGCGCCCATGCCCGAGCTGAAGGCCAGAGCGTCGTCGGCGCCCTCCAGCGCGGCTACGGCCTTTTCGAGGGGCCTTAGGCTTGGATTTGTCTCCCTTGAATACCTGACTACCCTGCCCTTGTCATCTCTAACTGCATTATCATCAGTTATGTAATCATAGGCAACGCTAAGATAGATAGGAGGTACTACAGACCTGTAGGGGTCATTACCGTACTGCGACCCTAGGATCTCCGTGTCCTCGTGCAAGCCGAGCACCGGGCCTTAGATATAGTCATAGCTTATATATGCTGCTAAGTAAGGCCCAGTTAGAACACAGTAATGTGGCTAAGATTTCCAGTCAAAACTATAAGAAGTGTGATAATTTTAATGCCTGGCGGCGCGGACCCTCGAATACCTAGTAGTTACCAGCAGATACCTTAGATGCTCGTAGGCGTCCTTGGTGTTGGGGGACGCGTACACCACTAAGCTCTCAACGCTGCTGCTCTCAACCATTTCATAGGCCTTCTCAACGTCGCCCTTGGCCAGGTACATGGCTATCTCCCTAGCGCTCTCCCCGAGCGACTTAAGGGCTTCAGCTACGTCCCTGAGGCCCTCCCGGTAGGCTAGGTTGGCCTCCCTTATGGCCTGCCTCGCCAGCTCTATGGAGGCGCTGACGGCCTCATCTGGGAGAGCGCTGGGCATTGCTCTCACTAGATTTCTGGTGTCCACCGAAATTAAAAAAGGTTTATTGTAAAGCTTATGACCAATACATTATACCTAGGCCAACCATTATATGCCCTTTCCTTTGGGGACGGTGTAAGGCCTGCCGCCCTGGGCGAGCGGGTAGAAGTACCTGAACTTAAGGCCGCACCTGGGGCACTGGAGGCTCCTGCCCAGGTACTTGCCGAAATACCATGGAGGGCGGAGGAGCTTGAAGTCCCTGACCCTGCCCTTGAAGCCGCAGCCCGGGCACGTGAGCTCCGAGTCCCAGCCCAGCATGGCGTCGCTGAGCAGCTTAACCGCGTCAGCGAGAGACTTAACGTCGCCGAGCAGGCTCGCCAGGTCGCCCCTGCCTATGTAGTCAAGCCATGCCCTTATGTGGCCCTGGGCCAGGTGATACTCCACGGCCTTGGGGTCGACCTCCGAGAGCCTCCTCATCTCAGCCAGGAGCTCCTCCTCGTCCTTAGCGACCCCTATCACCCTGCCAAAGCTCCTGAAGTAAAACGGCTCCTTAGACGTGGCAGCTCCCAGTTATTTAGTACAGCAGCTTCTACTTATCCTTACCTGCTGCTAGCTTTTCCCTCGCCTAACAAAGCTCCTGAGAAGCCCGCGGCCCAGAGCAGGTTGGGGTACACTATGAGCCTCTCCATCCCGCCCCACCCAAGGCCTAGGTATATCCCCTTCACGTAAAGCGCTAAGGCCACAAGGCCTACGGTGCCCAGGGCTCCCCACAGGGGGGTCCTAAGCCCCCTGTAGAATGACGCTGGGTATGAGGCCAGGGAGGAGGCCAGGAAGGTCACTAGGGAGAAGACTATGTGAAGCCCGTGCGGGGACCCCTCCGGGAAGAGGCCGACGCCCGCAGCTCCAACGCCTGAGGCCATCACCAGGGCTCCAAGCGCCCTGCCATTCGCGTCCCTCCCTGAGCGATATAGCAGCGCGCCGCCTGCTATTAACAGAAGGCCCAACAGCACTATTGAGGCGTTGAAAACAGCTGCGTGAGGCGTAGAGGGCTCCAGCCTCGGGTTCCCCAGGTCGCTTATGTAGTTCCTCGAAACGCTGTACCCTGGGTATATGGCCTCGGCTATTAACATGAAGAGCACGAACTGCGCGACTCCAATAAAGACCAGGTACCCGGCCAAGCGGTTCCCACTCAAGCGGGATCCCAGATAGCTCGCCAGTGGAAGACAATAAGCATGGTTGTCGCCGCCGTAACTTTCCACGTAAAGGCCCTAAGCTTATAAACCCATCAAAGTTGACGTTAGCCGAAAGGGCGCAAGGGCACGAACAAGCTGAGGCAGGAGGTTACCCTGCTGCTGACGAGGCTAGTTTACTCCATGCAGTGGTACGTCCTAGCGCCGGCCATGCTCCAGATACTGTCAGAGTACGGCGCCCCCAGCTGGCTCTCGGGCGTGTTGCCGCTGGTCTTCATAGCGGGGGCCGCGTCCACGCAGCTGGTCAGCGTGGCCCTCTCCGCCAGGATAGGGGCGAGGAACACGTTTGTCATCGGCCTTGCCATACTCTCGCTCTCTGACATCATGATATACTTTGCCAGCAGCGCCTGGGAGGCGGTGGCGCTCAGGTTCATAGCGGGGCTCGGCACGGGCCTCTTCTTCGCCCCGGCCGGCTTCGTGCTCGTGAACATAAGCGACTCCTCGTCAGCGAGCCTAATGGGGCTTTACAACGCCACCTTCAATCTGGGGGGCCTTGCAGCCCTTGCCTGGGGCGTTGTGGACGGCCTCCTGGGGTGGAGGCTCGGAACCCTCGTGGCGGGGCTCCTTGGCATAGCTATGGACGCCGCCAGCGCCGCAGTGATAAAGTTCAACGGAAGGCCTGCAGGTGCGGGCCCCAGGGCGAGGAGCTCGTGGACAGACCTCCTGATAGTCGGCGCGGCTGGGGCCGGCTCCTTCGGAACATCTTACGCCTTCGGCTTCCTCCTGCCCTCCATGGCTCAGCTCTCGTTCGGCGCCTCCCCCTTCGGCTCCGGCTCCCTGACGCTGCTCATGTTCGCCGGGGCCGCCCTTGGGGGCTTCCTGGCCGTGTGGGTGCCCGTGGGCTGGGCCAGGAGCAGGCGGCGGGTGTCCGCCCTCCTGGCGGTGTCGTCCATAAGCTACCTTATGATCTACAGCAGGTCATTTGCGTTCTTCCTGGCGGCATCCTTTATTAACGGCTTCCTGGTGGACCTGGCCTTCAGCGTCTACTACGCGTACGCCGTAGAGAGGTACGGCAGGGACCAGAGCGCCCTGTCCCTGGCTTTCATCAACATGGCTAACATGGCCGTCAGCCTCTGGATATTCCCCCTGGCTGGGTACGCGCTGCCCAGGGGGCTCCTGGCGGAGGCCCTTGTCCTGGCAGTCACTAATGTAATGACCGTGCCTTTGCTTTACGCCACCAGGGAGCGGCCAGACAAATAAGGCAATTTACATGGAATTATAGAAAATAGAAGGCAGGATGTTATGAACTACAAATATAGAATAAAGATATATAAAGCTCTTAGATAATCCAGGCCCAGGTGACCCGCACGTCAGACGTAAGCATACAGGCCATAAACCTCACCAAAAGGTACGGCAGCCTCCTGGCAGTTGACCACATAAACTTCAAAGTTATGAGGGGCGAGATCTACTCCCTGCTAGGGCCCAATGGGGCGGGCAAGACAACTACTATCTCCATGTTGGCAACGCTCAGGATGCCCTCCGAGGGCGACGCCCTCGTCGAGGGCTACAGCATAGTGAAGGACAGGGTCAAGGTCAGGAAAGTCATAGGTGTGGTGCCCCAGGACCTCACCGCAGATGACGAGCTAACTGGCTTCGACAACGTGTTACTCATGGCGAGGCTTCACGGCTTCAGGGGCAAGGAGGCCGAGGAGAGGGCCTGGGAGGCCATAAAGTTCATGGAGCTTGAGGACGCGGCCAAGAGGAGGGTGATGTACTACAGCGGCGGCATGAGGAGGCGGCTCGAGATAGCCATGAGCATAGTTCATAACCCCAAGGTGGTGTTCCTTGACGAGCCCACGGTTGGGCTTGACGTTCAGAGCAGGAGGCACATATGGGACCTCGTGAGGGCCCTGAAGAAGGAGGGCGTCACGGTCATACTGACCACCCACTACATGGAGGAGGCTGAGGAGCTGTCCGACAGGGTGGCGATTATAGACCATGGGCACATAGTGGCCGAGGGCACCCCCGAGGAGCTGAAGGCCAAGGTCAAGGGCGACAGGATCTACATAAAGTTCTCAAGCGACGCCGAGACCGAGAAGGCCATGAGGGAGCTCTCCCGCAGCTTCGGTGACGTGAAGATGTTGGAGGGCTACGTCGTAATAAAAGTGGAGTCCTCAGCCGAGGCCATGCCGCAGCTCATAAAGGAGCTGTCGCAGTTCAACGTGCTTGAGCTCAGGGTGGTGAGACCTAACCTGGAGGAGGTCTTCCTAGAGCTCACTGGCCATGGGCTCAGGGATGAGGAGTCCTTTGACGCGTTTAAGTTCAGGAGGCTCATGAGGGCGGTGAGATCATGATAAGGGAGACCTACGTGTTAGTGGAAAGGGAGCTCAAGAAGTGGGTGGGAAGGAGGGGCACCTTCTTCATATCGTTGATAACCCCCGTCGCGTGGCTGGCCCTCTTCGGGAAGAGCCTCAACTTCGTCAACATGTTCTCGTCCGCGGGCCTGCAGGGCGCCAACCCTGCCATAGTTAAACAGTACGTGGACCAGACGCTGCTCAGGCTCTTTGGAACCACCAACTACTTTGCCTACCTGGCCACCGGCATGTTTGTGGTCTTCGCCTTCTTCCAGAGCGTCTTCGGCGGCGTGAATATACTGTTTGAGAAGAGGCTCGGAAGCATGAACAGGCTAAGGATGACCCCGGCCCCCAGGTCGAGCATATTCCTGGCCAAGATGACAGCCACGCTCATAAGGACCTTCTTCTATGAGACTATACTCCTTGTGATAGCTGTAGCGCTGGGCTTCGGCGTCGACTGGAACGCCACCAACTTTATTGAGGCCGGCGTTGCTATAGCCCTCCTGGCGGCGGGCTTCATAAGCGTATTCGAGGCCATAGGCTTTGCTGTTGACAACCAGGAGATAATGTTCTCCATAGTTAACCTCATAAACCTGCCCCTCATGTTCGCGTCGCCGGCCCTCTTCCCACTTCAGCAGATGCCGTGGTGGCTTAGGGACATAGCAAGGTTTAACCCGCTCACGTACGCCGTTGACATAGTTAGGTATAACCTGCTTGGAGTTCACAGCTTCAACATGCTTGAAGACTGGGCAGTACTTATAGCAATAACCGCCGTCTTCGTGACCGCAGGCCTTCTGGCCAGCCTAAGGGTGCTTGAGAACTACTGAGGCGCGACAAATACGCAGCACTTGATTCTAAAAAAAGTGGGTTATCGCAGTTGTGTTACCCCTATTACTTCCTCTCGCTTATTGGAACATACTTAAGGCCCGTGGGGCCCACGTACTTCTCGTCGGGCCTTATTAACCTGTTGTTGAGGAACTGCTCTATGTAGTGAGCAGTCCAGCCTACTATCCTGCCCATGGCAAATATCGGCGTGTACATCGGTATCGGAATGCCGAGCTGGTAGTAGAGCACGCCGGTGTAGAGGTCTATGTTGGCCGGCAGGTTCTTCTCCCTCTTCATTACCTCCTCTGCCTTGGCAAGCACCTTAACCCACATGTCACCGTTGGGCAGCTGCGCCACGAACTTCCTGGCCACGTCGGTCCTCGGGTCGTGCACCTTGTAGACCCTGTGGCCAAAGCCCATTATGAGCTCCTTCCTGGCAAGCCTGTCCTTTATGTACTGCTCTATGTAGTCCTCCAGCGGTATTCCCTTGGCCTGGGCCTGCGCCTGGGCCTCGAGCAGCATCTTCATGGCCTGCTCGTTGGCCCCTCCGTGCAGCGGCCCCTTGAGCGAGGCGACGCCGGCCGCTGCAGCGCTGTAAATGTCCGTCAGCGTGCTGGCGGCCACCCTTACCGTGAAGGTGCTGGCGTTGAAGCCGTGATCCATGTAGAGGACCAGCGTGGCCTCAAAGGCCCTCGCCTCAAGGTCGCTCGGCATCCTGCCCAGGATCATCCTCAGGGCGTCCTTGGCGTGAGGCAGGCTCGGGTCAGGCCTGTAGATGACGCCGTCCCTCGGCAGGTGCCACGCGGCGGCGAATATGAACGGGGTTAACGCTATGAGCCTCATTGCGTGCTCCTCTAGGAACTCGAAGGAGGCCTTCTGGGGCCACTCTGGCGCGTAGAACTGGCCCAGCAGGTTGTAAGCGTACTGGGCGTAGTACATCGGGTGAGTGGCGGGGACCAGCTTCAGCGCGTCTATTAGCTTCGCGTATATCTCCGCCCTGTAGCTGTCAAGCTTCTTCCTGTACTCGTCGTACTCCTTCTGGTTGGGCAGGTGTCCATAGTGTATGAGGTAAGCGGCCTCGTAAAAGTCAGCGTTCGCGCCTATGTCATCTATTGTGTAGCCGCGATATATGGTCGCCTTGCCCGTGGGGTCGACGCCGCTTATGTTAGTGGTGTCAACTATCACGTTGTCAAGGCCCTTCGGAACCACGATCCTTCTGCCAAGCGGGCCCTCTTCGTACTGGCACTCCACCTGCTTAGACAAACTGGACCTACCTCCGTCCGCGCTAAACTGTAGGTGAGGCTCAATAAGAGAGTTAGAGGTCAGTCGTATCTAACTTACTAAGGCTTGGAGAGTTAGAGTCCGACCTAAGGTATGTTGAGAGGTCCTTATGCTTTCTCTCCAGCATCTCCTCCACGTCCCTGAGCCTCATGCCGCTCGCCGGGTCGTCAACTGCGAAGCTGGAGCCCGTGGGCCTCAGGGACTCGACGGTGTGGAACCTCCACTCGCCTCCCCTGGCCCTGAACGCTATCAGGGCCAGTCCCCCCGCCCTCTTCGCGAACTCAGCCAGGCCCACCACCTGCTCGGCTTCTATGTAGAGAGGGCCTGAGCCTGACCTTGACTTAACCTCTATGACGAGGACCTTACCGTCCCTGACGGCCACCAGGTCGGGCTGGAACCTCCTCTTAGCCCCTCCCCCGCTGGCCGGCCCTCTGACCACAGCGAACCCTCTCTCCCACAGGATGTCAGCGAGCTCGTTCTCAGCCCTCGTGCCCTTTGCCTTAGGGTTCCTGATCATCTACGGCCTCAACGTCTATATAGTTCTACGCGATTATTAATTCTTATGTCCTGGGCCTCCAGACGCGGGGAAGGGCTTTGCGGCATAGGCTGATGACGACAACGTCGGTGACGCTCTCATTTCTGTGGGCCGCTGTCTCAGTTCTCTCGCTGGGCTACGACATAGAGGGCGTGTCGCTGTCCCTGAGGGCCAGCGTCAGCGAGGCCTCCGTGGCCATACTCTTGTCGTGGGAGGTCGGTGCGGTGGCCTCAGTGCTCCTTGGCAGGCTCGCCGACCGCATTGGCGACAGGCCGGTCATGGTCATGTCCTCATCGTTCCTCGCTTTGGGCCTTCTGCTCGCGGCCGCCTCCAGGGGCCTCAGCGGCCTTTACGTGGCGTGGGCCCTTGTCGGCGTTGGCGCTAACTCAAACAACGGAATAGCCTACTATGTGGCTGCTAACCTTCACCCATCTAGGTCTGGGACTATGATCGGCGTGCTCGAGAGCCTGTACTTCGTTGGAGCCATGATTATGTCCGGCCTCTACGCAGCCCTTGGGGCCTCTGGCTGGAGGCTAACGTTTCTGCTTCTCTCCGCACTAAATCTTATCTCAGCAATACTTCTGGCGCTATCGGAGTTCCCTCCAAGGGGACAGGGAGTTGCCCTCAGGCTTTCGGGTGTTCCCGCAAAGCCCCTTCTGTTCTCCTCGATTATAATGGCATCATACTTCATACTGACGGTCCCACTTCTAACATACCCAACGTACACGCTCTCGTTAGCCGGCATAGGCGGACCCTTAGCGTCGGTAGTTATAAGCATTGCCAGCGCGGCCGGCATAATATCATATGTCAGCATTGGCGCCCTCTCGGACAGGGTTGGAAGGAGGCTCCCGCTGGCGATCGCGGGCATCATGGGTGCGGCCTCAGGTGCCCTTATGTTAACGTTGACAAGCAACAAGGCGGCGTTTGCAGTGGCTTACGCCGTTGCAGTGGCTGCCAGCGGCTTCTTCCCTGCGGCAGGCGCGTGGGTAACTGAGGTCTTCCCGGGGGGCAGCGAAGGCCTAGCTGTTAACCTGTCGCTTCTGCTTGGAAGGGTGATAGGGGGCCTTGCACCGTTCCTTGTGACCCTTCCCAGCTCCGGCAGAGGGCTCATCATGGCGGTGCTGGTGGCCTCGGCTATACTTATCGTAAGCTCAGCCCTTGCTCCGAGGGCGCAGGTAGCAGAGGCAAAAGAAAGGAAGACTTGAGCTCGTGGCCTTAAACTTAAGTTGGCACGAGCCTGTCCTTGAAGGCGTCGAACGGGTTCGTCAGGGCCCTGCCGTTGACCTCGACCACCCTCCTGGCCGGCGGGTTCTGCAGGTAGCCAGGCATTATCTTCTCTATCCTCACGTCGAACGGCTCTATCATGGTGTTCCTGTAGAATATGCCCAGGGGTATCCTCGTGTCCCACTCCAGCATCTTCTCTACTATCTTAGGTATCTTCTTGACGTCCTCGGGCTTCTCTATGTTGGGGTCCCAGCTCGGGTCCTCCTTGTCCAGGTAGTATATCCTCTTCTCATACCACTCCTTGGTCATTATGTCGTTATAGGTCGGGCACGGCTGAAGTATGTCAATGAGGGAGGTCCCCTTGTGCCTTATGGCAGCCTTTATCATCTCCTTAAGCTGATCTATGTGGTAAGCGTAGGCCCTGGCTATGAACGTGTAGCCGCTGGCGAAAGCAAGCATGAGCGGGTTTACAGCGCTCTGTATGTTGGGCTGTCCCAGGGCCTTGGTCTTGACGTAGAGGGGCAGCGTCGGCGATGCCTGACCCTTGGTGAGCCCGTAGACGGCGTTATCGTGTAGCAGCACCTTTATGTCTATGTTTCTCCTGCCAACCGCAACGAAGTGGCCAGCCCCTATTCCCAGGAGGTCGCCGTCGCCTGAGGCCACTATAACTACCTGGTCGGGGTTGGCAAGCTTTATGCCCTGGGCCACGGGTATTGGCCTGCCGTGAAGCGTGTGCACGTTGGAGGTCTTAACGTAGTACGGCATCCTGCTGGAGCACCCTATGCCTGAGACTATGGTGACCTTCTCGTTCGGCAGGTCCAGCTCCGCCAGCGCCCTCTGCATGGCTGTCAGTATGCCAAAGTTGCCGCAGGCAGGGCACCACTGGACCCACGCGTCCGTCTTGTAGTCCATCCAGTTACGAGCCATCGCTCACCACCACCAGGCCCTCCTTCATTCCAAGCGCCTTCTTAACTCCATTGTAAACCTCCTGCTCCATGAGGCTCCTGCTGTTGAGCTTCGCAACTCTCTTCTTTATGTCAAGCCCCGTGAACATCCTTACGGCCATAACCATCTGGCCGAAGGCGTTGTTCTCAACTGCTATGACGTCGTCTGACGAGCTTATGATACCCCTCACCACCTCCGTTGGGAACGGCAGGAACGTCTTTATCTGGAGGAACCTAACCCTGAGGCCGTCAGCCCTGAGCCTCTCCATGGCGTCCAGTATTGGTCCCTTAGTGGACCCCCAGGACACTATAGTTATCTTGGCGTCAGGATCGCCGTGGAGCACGGCCTTCTCCGAGTCAGGTATGCCCCTCTCTATGGCCTCCATCTTCTTTATCCTCTTCAACATCATCTTCTCCCTGGTCGCGGGGTCCTCAGTCACAATGCCGTACTCGTTGTGCTCGAGGCTTGATACCACGAACCTCGCAGAGCCAAGCGGGGCCCTTGGGCTTATGCCGTCCTCGGTGATCTCATACCTCCTGTAGTCAGGGCCCGGGTTTGACACGTAGTTGCCCCTCGTGAGGGGCACCTTGTATGGATCTACGTCCTCCCTGTCGAAGCTCATCATGCTCGCGGCCATGTACTTGTCAAGCAGGTGAATAACTGGGACCTGGAACTGCTCGGCCCAGTTGAGGGCCTTTATTGTGTCATAGTAAGCCTCCAGGTGGTCGCCGCTGGCGATCACTATCTTTGGCCACGCCTCGCCGTGGCCAGCAAATATGGCGTGCAGGAGGTCCTGCTGCCCCTGCCTTGTGGCTATTCCAGTTGAAGGCCCGGTCCTCATCCAGTCGCTTATGACGACCGGCACCTCAGCCATCACTGCGAAGCTTATCGCCTCGTTCATAAGTGAGAGGCCGGGGCCGCTTGTGGTGGTGGCCACCCTGGCGCCAGCTATGGCCCCACCTATGGCCATGTTGAGCGCTGCCAGCTCGTCCTCGGCCTGGAGGGTCAGCGAGTTCATCTTGCTGGTCCCGAGCGCTTTGCTCGACTCCTCGTCAAGGTCGAACACCCTGTGGGACTCCATGTAGAACGCCTCGTCCTGGCTTGGCGTTATCGGGTAGTAGGTCTCAAGCCCAACGCCGCCCACTATCTTAGCCATAGCAACTATGTCATTGCCTGTCGCTATCATCCTCACCTTACCCCTGTGTGGGCCATCTGGGAGCTCCTTGGAGACGCCGAAGTTGCTCCTGACGTACTCGTACGTGACCCTGGCGGCCTCCACGTTAGAGTCTATGATGCTCTTCCTCCCTGAGAAGTACAGGTTTATGGACCTCTCAACGGCGTTCAGGTCTATGCCCAACACCGTCGCCAGGGCAGTTATTGTCATTGTGTTCACGCTCTTGGAGACGCTCACAACCGTCGTCTTAAGCCTGTCAGCGGTCTGCTTCAGGAGGTCCTTCAGGGGGAGCCCGATGGCCTTTATGCCGTTCTTGGAGAGGTACTTGACCAGCTCAGACGCTATCGGCTCCACCCCCTTGGACTTGAGGTCTTCTATCACCCTCTCCTTTACCTCAGGCTCCATGGGCGCTATCTTCTCTATCCTGGTCTGCAGGGAGTCTACGTCATATATCAGGTAGCTGCCCTCCTTCAGCTCATTATAGTGCGTAAATATGGCCTCGGCGTCCAGCGCCAGCAGCGCGTCAGCAGGAAGCCTGACGCTCCTGGGCCTTGAGGCCTTCACCCTTACATTATAATAGCTGTGGGCCCCAATTATATCGCTGTGGTACTCCCTTATACCGAAGACGTTGTACCCCTTAAGCATGAAGACCCTGAGCATCATCTGCCCTGACGACTCTATGCCGCCTCCCTGGGGCCCTCCTATCATGACGTCAAGGTCCACTGCTTCGCTCAACTTCAGCGGCACCCCACACCGCGCTCTGTGACCCTAGCAGGACTTATTAAGCGAGATCAAATTACCTATAAGTTTGCCCCTAAAGCTTACACAGACCTTTAAAAGGCCCCGTAGATCTCCTCCCTGACGTCAGGGTCGACATAGGCAGCCACGTACACCTTCACGCCCTCCTTGACCAGCAGCCTCGCCTCCTCCCCGTTCACCCTTGTCCTGAGCTCTGGCACCCAGTAGAACGAGCTGGGATCTATCTTGAGCTCCGCGTGCCTCTCACAGCCATCGTCGTCCATGGTAAGCTTGCCCCAGGCAGTGCAGAGGCCGACGAAAGGGTAAACCACGTGCGGCCTCCAGTAGGCGCAGGTGGAGCAGCTCTTAGAGCTGTTCAAGCCCCCTCCCAGGGGTCGCAGTAGCTGTTAAGGAAAGTAAAATGCTAGCTGCCAACAGTTGCAGGCATTATAGTGGGAGCCTTAGCCTAGAAGCCCTGAGGCGGCTGAACCTAACTCCTTTAACTCAAGGGGCTCGGACAACCCTGCCGCCCGCTTAAATTTTCGGCAGAGCTCTGCCACTGGGATCAACCGTGAGCGCCAGGTACAGGGCAGTTATACATGTTGACGAGGACTCGCGCGAGAAGTTGATGGCTGCCCTGAGGAACGCCTACAATTTGCTTGACAGCGTAGGCGAGAAGAACGCCGAGGTGGCTTTTGTATTCAACGTCAGGGGGCCCCTGACAATACTTAGGGGGTCCCTGGACGACTACACCAGGGAGCAGATTAATGAGCTCCTCAGCATGGGGGTGAAGTTCTTCGTGTGCTCGATATCGCTGCGGGCGCTCGGAGTCAAGAAGGAGGACCTCATCGACGGCGTTGAGGTTGTGGACTCGGGCATCAAGAGGATAGTTGAGCTTGAGAGGGAGGGCTACGCCTATATAAAGCCCTGAGGGCAGCTGCCCCGCCGAGGCCTGCAGCCGCCGCCACGCACACGGTGGGCAGAACCCCGACCAGCGCCGCCCTGAGGCCCTGGGATATCACCTCATAGTAGAGCCCGGCCATCATTAGTGCCGCTCCCCCCACAGCGAGGGGCAACCCCCTCGCGGCGCTCCTTAGGTACCTCCGCGAGAACGCAGCGTAGAGCAGGGATATCGCTGAGTGGGAGGCGAACAGCGCGGTGAGCGAAACTATTACAGAGTAGAAGTAAACGTTAAGCACCCCCGCCACGGCCCCAACTAGGTTAACTCCTACAACTACTGCCAGGACAAGCATCGCGGACCTGTCGACCCTGACGCCAGTTAGCGCGTAGGTCAGCCTCTGCACTGCCATGAAGGCGGCCACCAGCGTGCCGAAGAGGCTGCTCAAGGTAAGCGCTACGTAGAGGTAGGGGAACCAGCCGCCGACGAACCTCTCGGCCACCCAGAGCCCTGGGTACTGGGTCTCCGCTAGCAGCGAGGAGACCCCCTGGTTTGTGAAGCCGGCCGCGGCGACCTCGTAGTACGCGGCAAACGATATGGTCGCTGCGCCTACTAGGAACGCCGCAAGAAATGAGAGGCTCACGTCCCTTGACCCCCTCCTGGCCTCGTAACCCATGAAGAACGAGGCCCCGCCCCCTGCCACGGTGAAGGCGGCCGCCATGGAGCCTGCGAAGAGGTCCTGGGGGGCCACTGAGAGGCTGGGAGGCCTCAGCCCGGTGTGCATCAGCACTAACGCTCCAAGCAAGACGATCACTACAACCTCCGCCGTTGAGGTGAAGAGCGTGACCCCCAGGGGGGCAGTTGTGCCAGCCACTGCAAGCCCTGCCACGGCCAGCGGAACTAAAACGGCCACAAGCTCCGTGAGCGGCCTCGAGGCGGGGAGCAGCATGGGAAGTATCGCGCCGGCGAAGTACGACGAGATGGCAGATATGTACACTGTGTAGCTGAGCCAGTACGTCCAGCCGACGGCCCTGGCTACGCCCTCCCCGGCCGACCTCCTGGCGAACTCGTAGGTGCCGCCGTAGGAGGCTATGACCTTAGAGTAGCTGTAGCCTATTGCAACCCAGATACCATACATGGCCACGCCGAGAATTGTGGCCAGGGGGGCCGACGCGAGGGACTGGGCCATGACTATTGTCAGCAGGGCGGCGGTCGAGCTGAGGGGCGCTATAGAGCTTAGCGACTGGGCAAATATCATGTAGCCGGGGACCGACGACTTCCTCAGCTCCTTCACTGGATACCCTATCCAGCCATCCAGGTGACCTGATAAAAATGCGCTTCTACTTTGGCCTGTAGGCGCTCCTAGCTATGGCCTGCGGCGGGTTCATCGCCGTGGCCGCGGCGCCGTAAAGCACCTCGTCGTCTCCAAAAGTGCACCTCTCTATCCTAGGCACGCCGAAGACGCCAACGTACTCCTTCATGAACTCTATTAGCTCGCCCTTTATCAGGTCCTCGTTGTATAGGTATATGCTGCCCCCTATGAATATGGCCTCAGGGTCGTAGGCAGCGACTATGTTCATCATGCCGGCCGCGTGGACCCTGTTTATGAAGCTCACCGCGTAGCGCGCGAACTCGTCGCCCTGCCTGGCCATTGAGTAGAGGGCCTCTGGGCTGAGCTCGCCCCTGGAGGCGAGCTCGAAGGCCTTAGTGCGAGGCCCTGACCACCTGGACGTCAGGTACTGGGCCGTCCTAGGTATGTTCCTCCCTCCCACGTAGGCCTCCCAGTGGCCGTTGCCCCCGCAGCCGCACCTGAGCTCGGACTCGAAGTCAACTATGCTATGTCCCAGCTCGTGCGCGTTGCCCCTCCTTCCAACTATAAGGTTGCCGTCCACTACAGCGCCCACTCCAAGGCCCGTGCTCATAGTGACGTAGGCCAGGTCCTCTAGCTCCTTGCCGGCGCCCAGGACCTTCTCAGCCCAGGCACCCGCCAGGGCGTCGTTAGTGAGGTAGACCGGCCTCTGGAACTCGCCGCCCAGGGAGTCCCTTATGTTAACGTTACCATAGCCTAGGTTGGGGGCCCAGAGCAGGGTCCCATTCCTTAGGTCAAGGGGACCTATGGAGGCCACGCCTATGGCGTCGAAGTCCGAGCCCCCGCTCACGTCCCTTACCAGGTCTATTATAACCTTAACCAGGTCGCTGCCGCTGGTCCTAGGCGTCTGCGTCTTCCTTACCGCAACGGGCCTTTCGCCCTCAAATAGGGCGACCCTCAGGTTGGTAGCGCCTATGTCAACGGCTATTATCCTCCTCATAGGCTTCCCGACCCACAAAAGCGTAGCCTCCGATATATTTTTAAATGTGGTCAAATGGCTCCAGTGGGGATAACTGTGCCCAAAGTGGTCACCAAGCTAGTCTCCTGGGACGAGGTAGTTGAGTGGAGCCTTGGCCTTGCCAGGAAGATTGAGGGGTCAGGCTGGCTCCCCGACATGGTGGTGGCGGTAGCAAGGGGTGGGTACGTGCCCGCCAGGCTCCTGTGCGACTACCTCGGCATAAGTGACCTCATGAGCCTGCAGAGCCAGCACTGGACCGAGGCCGCTAGGGCGTCGCAGAAGGCCATCATAAGGAACCCCTACTCGGTTGAGGCCAAGGGCCTGAAGGTCCTGGTAGTTGACGACATAGTAGACACTGGCGAGACGCTTGCCCTAGCGAAGGACTTCATCGCGAGCGAGTGGAAGCCTGAGGGGGTTAGGACTGCGGCGCTGCAGTGGATAAGTCCCGTGGCCAAGTTCAAGCCGGACTACTATTACCTTGAGGTTAAGGACTGGGCCTGGTTCCAGTACCCGTGGACCCGCCTCGAGGACCTGACGCAGTTCATAGAGAGGATCTTCAGGGAGGACGAGAGGGCCAAGGGAGGCCTGAGCGAGGACCGCCTTAGGTCGCTCTTCATCGAGTGGTACGGCGTTAAGCCTGAGGACTTCGGCAGCTACTGGAGGCTGGCGTTAGACAGGCTGACGTCTAAGAGGGTCCTGGAGGTCAAGGATGGGGTCTTCGTGCTTTCAAAGCCGAGGAAGTAGGCTCAGAAGACCTGCTTTACCTTGACTACGGCGGTGCTCCTGTCCGGGGTCCAGGAGAGCTCCACCAGCAGGCTTCCAGGCCCCGTTATGCCATTGCTCTCGAGCTCCTTCTCCGTGGCCTCAAGCCCCTGCTCCTCGCTGTCGGCAGGCCCCACTACCACGGGCACCGTGCCCCAGAGCAGCGAGAGCTGCCTGGCCAGCTGCGTCGTTGGCACGCCCACGTATATCGAGGTGCCCGGCCTGAACGCTGATATTAGCCTGGCGACGTCAAAGTCATGGGCGTAGACCACCACTGAAGCGCCGACGTTCTGTGCCATCTCCACCACTCCCCTCGATATCCTGCTCTCCAGGCTTGACGTCAGCTGGTCGACGCGCCTGGGCCTCACGTTCTTGTTAGCCTCCTCTATTACCCTGCTCAGCCACGAGACCACCTCGGCGGGGTACTTGCCTATGGAGGTCTCAGAGGTCACCAGGAAGCCGTCTACCCCCTCCTCAATGCCTGCGTAGACGTCTGAGATCTCGCCCCTGGTGGGCAGGGGCCTCTCTATCATGCTCATGAATATCTCCGTGGCCAGTATCACCGGCTTCAGCTTCCTCCTGGCGGCCTCTATTATCCTCCTCTGAATTACCGGTATGTCCTCGAGCGGGAAGTGCATGCCCAGGTCCCCCCTGGCCACTACTATGCCGTCCACCACGTCGAGTATGGAGTCTATATTGTTGACACCGCTAGGCGTCTCTATCTTTGCCAGCAGCTTCACGTCCTTAGCCCCAGCGTCGCTCAGGGCCTTCCTTATGATCTCCGCATGCCTGGCGCTCCTGACAAAGCTTGCCATAACGTAGTCGAAGTTGTTGGCTGCTATGAACTTCATGTTCTGCAGGTCCTTCTCAGTAACCGGGGGCAGGTCATATTCCTTGCCGGCCAGCACGACGCCTTTCCTTGGCTCCAGCCTCTGGCCGCTTATCACCCTGAGCGTGGCGGAGTCCCTCTCCACGTCCTCCACAGAGAGCACGACCTTGCCGTCGTCGACGAGCACCCTGTCCCCCCTCTCAAGGGAAGCGAAGAAGGCCCTGTTGTCAACAGGTATGCCCTCGCCCTGGGCGTCCTTGTACTTAAACCTGACCTGCTGCCCTGGGGCTATGTCGATACCCTGGAACTCGTCCAGCCTGACCCTCGGCCCCTCAAGGTCTGCGACCTTGGCCACGTGAACCCCGAGCTCCTGGGACGCCTTGTCTATAAGCTCAAGGAACGTGGCCCACTGCTTCTCATCGCCGTGGCTCATGTTTATCCTGAAGCCGTCGGCTCCCGCGGACATCATCTTCCTGACTATGGCGTAGTCAAGCGTCGAGGGACCCATGGTCACCATTATCTTGGCTAGCCTCTTCACTTGCAGCACCCAGTAGCCCTGACAGGCTAGGGAATATTAGCTCAAGCTATTCGTGCGACGCTAAATTATGCCGTGTTCCCGGAGCCTCCTAAGTATGACTTGCCTCTCGTCGAACTCGCCCGCGAGCTCCTCAACCCTGCCCCTGTCCACCCTCAGCCTGCCGCCCTTCACCAGGCCCCCTATTTCTTTCAGGGCTTCCTCGTCCTGTTCCCTGCCCGCCCTGGCCTTGAGCACCAGGTAGTGCTCCACGCCTATGGACTTCACCTTGACGCCCTCCACCTCAACCCTCCTTGCGTTTGATATGAAGTCCTCGGGCACATAGAAGTCATAAAGGTTGTCGTAGAGCTCCACCGGCACCTCTTCGCCCTCCACTAGCATAGTTATCCTGGGGGTGCCGAGCCACGTCTGCCCGTAGTCCCACGAGTTGGCCTCAGCCATAGCACGGTATGCATCCTCATTGTCTATCACGTTGGGGGACTCTGCGAAGAGGTCTACGTCGTCGCCTAGGTCGCTCGCGCCTACCGCTATTGCTATGATGCTGCCCCCTATCAGCGTGAACTTGACGTTGTTCGACGTGAGCATCCTTATTGCCTGGGCGAAGGCCTTCCTGCTGACCACCTTGCCCTACCTCACGACATACTCCCTTGTGGACCTTAAAGTAACTTAATGAACTTTGTCACAAGGACCTTAACTTTGCCGAAGCCAGCGGCCCTGGGTGGAAGCGATAAAAGGGCCTCGTAACAAGTTAGCACACGAGCCGGGGTGGCCGAGCGGTCCAAGGCGACGGGCTCGAGACCCGTTACCCGCAAGGGTGCGTGGGTTCAAATCCCACCCCCGGCGTCATGAGGGCCCACGGGGCCTGAGTCCTAAAGCTTAAATGTATGGAGGGAGCACACCCACCATGGGGCCGTAGTCCAGCTTGGTAAGATGCGAGGCTTGGGCCCTCGTGATCCCGGGTTCAAATCCCGGCGGCCCCACCACCTCGCCTTTAGCCATGCATGTGAAGCCGGGCAACTACATAGTTAGAGTTTATGACGTGGACGGGCAGGACTCTGCCTATGGTATAACGTTCCAGATCGAGGTAGTGGTGCAGGGCTGAGGGCCGAGGCTCACAGCTGTAAACATGCTGCAAAAAAAGCTGCTATAAGATTGTTCATTATTACATCACTTTTTAATCGATGCTTTAGATGTTCTGCTTTTAGAGGTTTCGCCAAAGCTTCATTAGCGCCTCGCGCCTACGTTTAGCCGTTAAACTCCGTGGAATCGTTGCAACGATAAGCTATTTCTCAGATCAGCATAAAAACGCCGCGTACAAGGTAACTTTTGACGTGATTGACTTGAACCTGAAGGTACTGGCGGCAGTCGCCGCCGTGATAGCGATAGCAGTCATCGGCAGCCTTTACTACTTTATTGTCATAAGGCATCCAGCGACGCAGCCCTCGAGCAGTACCAGCGTAGGGCAGCTGCTCTCGGCCAAGCCTGGCGCCGTTAACTCAAGCGAGCTCTCCTCGCTGCTGGGAGGCAACTGGACGATGCTGAGCAACAGCTCCTTTGCGGCCGTCGTGAACTTAAAGAAGGGTCAGCTGGACGTTGGGTACCTCAACGGCACCAGCAAGACCCTGAACCTGAGCAACGGACTTGAGCTCATAGGCCCAACTGGCCAAGCCAACGGCGGCTACCCCCTCTGGGTCACAGGGTACTTCTACTACTATAAGGCGTCGCCTAACACGACTTACCAGCTGGGCATAGAGGTCTTCAGGGCAGCCAACTCCACTCAGATAAACTGGACCATGAGCGCTGTAGAGGGCCACTTTAATATCGCGCCTCAGACCGCTGACGGCATAACCTATGTCGTGGTCCAGCCCTACGCGCCTGTCTATAATATAACCTTCGTGTACGCATCTTATAGGTCCACCTACCTCATTATAGTACTTAGCCTCTCAAACGCCAGCAAGGGGCAGCTGGTGCAGGTCGCCGCGGCGGCCGCCAAGAGCATTGGGTAAAGCCGCTGCGAGGCTGGCTTTAGCCTCTCCCAAAACATTTGTTAAGCCCTGGAGGTGCCCC
This sequence comes from Acidilobus sp., assembly GCF_049973875.1. Lineage (NCBI taxonomy): Archaea > Thermoproteati > Thermoproteota > Thermoprotei > Acidilobales > Acidilobaceae > Acidilobus > Acidilobus sp. The sequence goes on along the minus strand of NZ_JBMFJI010000011.1, from coordinate 7,631 downwards.
CGGTGAGCCTTGACAACAAGAAGGCCTCCTACGATGACATAGCGAAGAGGGTGAGGAGCTGTAAGGCCTGCCCGCTCCACAGGCTGAGGACTAACGCGGTGCCAGGGGAGGGGAACCTCAGCGCAAAGATCATGCTGGTTGGCGAGGCCCCCGGGAAGAACGAGGACGAGCAGGGAAGGCCCTTCGTGGGCGCCGCCGGGCAGCTCCTTAGCTCGCTGCTTGAGCAGGCGGGCCTCAGGAGGCAGGACGTCTACATAACTAACGTCGTAAAGTGCCGCCCGCCGAACAACAGGACTCCAACGGAGGACGAGGTGGCCGCGTGCATAGGGTTCCTGAGGGAGGAGATATCGCTGGTCAGGCCTAAGGTTATAGTGGCCCTTGGAAACACCGCCGGCTCCGCCCTCATGTCCCTTGCGGGAAAGCAGTGGAGGGGGGTCACAGCCGAGAGGGGGAGGAAGGTGAAGGCCTCCATAGGGGGCGTTGAATTAACTATTATACCGACTTATCACCCCGCGGCGGCCCTCTACAAGCCGGACCTAAAGGATTACCTGGCGAAGGACATCAAGGAGGCTGCTGAGGAGGCGGCGGAGCCTGCGAGGTCGAGGAAGACCCTGCTTGACTTCATGGACGGCTGACGCTCCTTATGTAATTCTTGTATGACCTCAGCGAGATGGCCGCCACCGCCATGGCGCCCACGGCCATGGCTGCGAGCACCAGGGCCAGCGTCACGCCCAGGCTGGGGCCTGACTGCGATATACTTCCTGACTGCGATATACTTACGGCCTGGGGCCCGCCGCTGTAGCCTACGGCCCCTATGTACCACACAAGCTCGTCGACCACGGCGCTCTCCATTATGTAGATGGCGTCCTGCGGGTCCGAGGGCATCAGCGTGGTGGCGTAGCTCATGTATGAGGCGTCAAGCGAGCTGCTGAGCCCCCTCATAGACAGCGCGGAGCCCAGCAGGGAGTACTCCATCTCGAGCTCCCTCGCGTAAGCGCTGATAACGGCCGGGTTTGAGAAGCTCTGGGTCTCTATGAATATGACGTTAAGGGCGTTAGTGAGGGCGTCCTCATAGACACCTATGGCCGCCAGGTAATACCCCTGCGAGAGCATGCGGTCGCCTTCGCTGACGAGGAAGTTGAGGTCGTTCTCCATGGACTGCAGCACCTGGGCGTCCGCTATGTCGCCTACGCTCTCAAACTCCTGTACATAGTAGTTTATCAGGGAGTTGGCATACTTTATTGCCGTGTCAGTAAAGGCCCCCACGGAGCCCGCAGTTGAGGCGACGAACTGAGGGGATATCAGGGGGCCCGTCCCCCTGGTCGCGTTGGCAGCGATCAGCCAGCCTATGGCGCTCTGTATCCTTGCCCTGGCCACCCCAAGGTAGTAGGCCGGCAGGTAAGCGCTGCTGACGTTTACCTCCTGGGATATGCTTGAGGCGTAGCCCGCGTAGTATATGGAGTCGGCCAGCCTCGCAAAGGCGGTCGCAGCGAGCTCATCGTACGCGAGCCCGTTAGAGCTGTTGGTATAAGCTACGGCCTGAGCTATTAGGCTCTCGGCTTCAGAGGTTATGGCGCTTGACTGGGACGAGAAGAACTGGGAGAGCCCCTCCCCGGACCGGTAGGCCCTGTAGGCCCAAACGGTGTAGTTGGCTGCCAGGGCATTAATGTAAGCCGTGAACGCGTAGCTGGCGGCCGCGTATGGGAGCGCCTTGAGGAGCTTCTCGGCCAGACCTATGTCCTGCTCGCTCGCATTTATGTAACTTCCCACCTCCCCCTGAAGGGGCTGTGGCTCGTCAAACAGGTTCACGCCGCGCAGGAGCGAGGTGGACTCATTTATGAAGCCCGTGGCGACGTTCTCCATCACTTCGTTAAACATGGGCAGGGGCTCCACGCTCAGCGTTACGTTGAACCTGTACGAGTGAAGGACCTTAACGAGGGCGTCCACTATGCCGGCCACGGGCACCTGGTCCGTGTCGTTGCACGACGTTATGCCGGTTTCAAGGTTGCCCACCGGGTACACTATTCCAAGGCCATCGCTGCTGGCCGCCCCGCACTTGTAGGGAAGCCCCCCTATGGGGCCCGAGAGGCCCGAGGGCGACACCGCCCCCGTTATGGCGAACCTGTGGAGGTACGTGTCGTTGAGGCCCGTGGCCAAAGTGTAGACCGCGAGCATCACGCCAAAACTGCCGCTCGGCCCCGATATCTGGCCGCTCACATTTATATGAACGTTGAGATTGTAGTACCTCCAGTTCAGGCCAGCGTAAGTCATGGCTACCATGAACGCCGTCTCCATACTGTAAAGCGTTGACGGCTGCGATGGCCCCGTGTTGTCGCTCACCGTGACCTGGCCGCTGCCTGGGTAGGACAGGGTTATTGTCGTGTTCGTCACTACTCCGCTCGTGCCCTCCACTGCAGGCAAAAGTATCCAGGTGCTCCTGCTCCACGACGCCTGCTGGGCCCTCGCTGTGGAAGGTAATGTGGTGGCTAACGACGCTATTACTATTAGCGACGCCAGCAGGAAGGCCAAGACTTTGGACATACTACCCCCTGCGAGTGCGCCTCCTGTAAAGATTATATGTTCTGATTATGTCAACAGGAGGGGTTCATGGAGTTAACCATTGAGCATCACTTTTTAAAGGCCTGAGGACCCTAAACAGGTGAGCCCGTTAGGTGAGAGGTTATGGGAGGTAGAAAGCAGCCAAAGCTTAAGGAGGCCTCCGTTGACGAGAAGGCAGGGTCCGCCAAGGAGCTCAGGATAACGCCTACCCAGGTGGTCACCAAGGACAAGGTGCTCCAGAACCCTAAGCTTATGTCGCTGGTGTACCTGGTCAGCAGGCTGGGCCCCATACACGAGAGGACCCTTCACATGATAGTCAGCGAGGTTCAGCAGAAGGGCTTCGACCTGGGCTACCAGTTCTTCAAGGTTGGGCAGGACCCCTACAGCCCGGCGCTGAAGAACGATATTGTAGCGCTGCTATATGTTGGCCTTCTTGAGGCGGAGCCAAGGTACAAGAAGCTGGTCGTGAGCTCCTCGGGCAAGGAGGCCCTGGAGAAGGTCGGCACCCCCAAGGGGCTGCAGGACGTAGTGGAGAGCTCCATACAGGAGCTCAAGGTCAAGAGCTCCATGATGGACGCCAGGATAGATGTAGAGATACGCAGGGGCGTCGGGGCCTCCAACCGCCGCTCTTCGAGGCCTCCTCTTGGCCTCTGAGCCTTTATAGAGTTGGTTCAACCCTCCCGCGATATCGTCGCACTTATGCGAGGTACATGACTTCCCAGGCATTTATAAGGCGTAAGGCCCACGAAGGGTTTCTAACACCCCAATTAGCTTGATGGCCTAGCAAGCCACGGTGCTGCTGTTGCCCAGTTATGTGCACCTGCTGGGGAAAGAGACCAGGAGGAAGATCATAGAACTGATGGCCTCAGGAAGGGGGGTGAGGCAGCTTGCAGAGGAGCTAGGCGTGACGCCAGCGGCCATAAGCAAGTACCTCAAGGGCGAGACGCACCCGTCTGACAGGGTGCTTGAAAAGGCCATAGAGTCCGCGAGCCCCGAGGAGGCCCTGGAGATCTCAAGGATGGTGGCAGCCGAACTCCTTGACGGAATAGACGACTACGTGAACTGGTCCCTGGAGAGGGGGGTCATAGATCCAAGGCTCTCGGTTAAGCTGTCAGAGATAGCCGCCAAGGTAGGCCTGGCCTCCCTCTCCTCGAGGAGGCTCCCGGAGCAGGTTGACGAGAAGGTCAATCCTTAGGCATCTGGTACCTGGACCTCAGGCCCAGCATCATGAACGACTCGGCCGCCTCCACCAGCCACCCAGCTATTATGAAGAGGAGCCTCTCGACGGCCACATCCTCTGGCTCCCCCAGAGCCCTTGAGGCAACGCCCGGGTCGACCCTGCCCTGAAACCTGGCCATTATCGCGTCCACCAGCTCAAGGAGGGTCATTGACGGTGACGACTTAACCAGGCCCTCAATGAACTTGAAGTCGTCCTCGCTCAGCATGGACTTCTCCACCAGGTCCTCCCTGCCCTCGGCCCTGGCCCTCTCCCAGTAGAGGAAGAGCGGCGTGTAGTCGCTAACCACCTTGCCTGTGGCAAAGGGCGGCGCCCTGCTCAAATCGGCTCACTTTCCAGGGGTAATATTACGAGGGCGGGGCCGTTAAGCCTGCCTGGCTCAACGTCCAGGGGTTCGCCTAACTTTGTGACAGGGCCGCGCCAGAGCGAGAGAATCACGTCTATTGGGTCGAGCGGCACGTTGGACCCAACGACCCAGTAATGCATGGGCAGCACCAGCCTCGCCCCGAGCCTCGCGGCCCACTCAAGGGCCTCGGCCTGCCTCACGGTCGTCACGTTGCCGGCAGGCACCATAATGACGTCAACCTTGCCCACTGGCCTAATTATATAGTCCACGGGGCCCACGCCCACGTCGCCCATGTGCATAACCCTGAGCCCCTCCGCCTCAACAAGGTAGGCGGTGGTCCAGCCATACCTGGATCCGCCCTCAGGGTCGTGGGGCAGCCTGAAGCCAGTCACCGAGAAGGGCCCCATAGTGAAGGAGCCCTCCCTTGAGAGGGCCACGGCCTTAGTCTTGGGCCCCCTGGCTGTCTCAACGGAGTTATGGTCGTAGTGATCGTGGGTCACCAGAATGTAGTCTGCGTTGGCCTCGCACCTGGGCAGCCCCAGGCTGTCGCCGTCGTGAGGGTCTATGGCCAGCCTCGCGTCGCCGCTCCTTATAACGAAGTACGACTGCCCGCACCAGCTGATTCTCAACTCCCTCACTCAGGACGCCAGGGGAGGCAAGGGCCTATTATTGTTAGGCCCCTTGTTTCAAAATTTTTATATTTCTGGTTCTGAAAGATGCTTGGTGCGCCTCTTGCTTCACGTGAGGTTCAGGGGGATTATAGTAGGCACCATGGATGACCTCAACTTTTGGGGTAAGAGAGTGCTGGCTAGGGTTGACATAAACAGCCCCATGAAGGACGGCAGGCTCCTTGACAGGAGCAGGATAGAGGCCCACGCCAAGACCATAAGGGAGCTCCACGAGTCCGGGGCGAAGGTTGTGGTCATGGCACACCAGGGCAGGCCTGGAGGTGACGACTTTGACCACCTTGAGCAGCACGCCAGGGCCCTCGAGCCCCTGGTGGGCACCTCGGTGAAGTTCGTGAAGGACGTCACGGGGCCTGAGGCCCTCAGGTTAATAGACTCCCTGGAGCCCGGCGATGTCCTGGTCCTAGACAACGTCAGGCTCCTCGCCGAGGAGAACGTGCAGGCCGAGCCCGAGAGGCTCGTTAAGACGCTCCTGGTCAGGGAGCTCGCCCCCCACTTTGACGTATATGTAGGTGACGCCTTCGCTGCCGCCCACAGGAGCCAGCCGAGCGTCGCCGGCTTCCCCTACGTCCTCCCCTCGGTCGCCGGCAGGGTTATGGAGTCGGAGCTCAGGGGGCTCTCCAAGGTGCTTGACGTGAGCTCAAGGTCGTTCTTCATAGGGGGCTCAAAGGTCGACGACGTGGTTAAGGTGATGCCGAACCTGATAGGCAAGGGAACAGTTATGACTGGGGGCCTCGTGGCCCTGACGTTCGCCAAGGCCTACGGCCAGCACCTGGGGCCCGCTGAGGACATAGTTAGGTCGCTTGGAGTTGAAGTCATTGAGGGGGCCAGGAGGGTCCTCGAGAAGGGCAAGGTGATGGTTCCAGTTGACTACGTCGTTGAGAGGCCCGACGGCGAGGTCGAGGTCCAGGAGGCTGGACAGGAGCTGAGCGGCGTGCCCAAGGACGTAGGCCCCATGACCGTGGCCGCCTACAGGGACGTCATAGATGCCTCCGACGCCGTGATATTCAAGGGCACGGCCGGCGTGGTGGAGGACCCGAGGTTCAGGAGGGGCACCGTGGCCCTCCTTGAGGCCGCGCTGAAGTCAGGGGCCTTCGTGCTCGTCGGCGGGGGGCACGCCAGCGCCGCGCTGTCATGGGTGGAGGAGGGCCTGAGGAAGGCGGTCGGCTACACCAGCACGGCCGGAGGGGCCATGCTCTACCTTGCGGCCGGCCTCAGGATGCCGGGCGTCGAGGCCCTGGCCTACTCCTACTCAAAGTTCATAGCCAGGGGAGGGTGGCCTTGAGGGGCAAGGTGGCCGTAGGGGTAAACGGCTACGGAACCATAGGCAGGAGGGTGGCCTGGGCCGTAGGACTTCAGCCGGACATGGAGCTGGCGGGCGTTGTTAAGACGAGGCCCGACTACGCGGCCGCCCAGGCCATAAGCGCTGGGGTGCCCGTGTACGTGCCAGGCGAGGCCGAGGCGGAGAGGTTCAGGAGGGCGGGCCTCGAGGTCAAGGGCGCAGTGAGGGACCTGCTGAGGGAGGTTGACGTCATAGTTGACGCGACCCCGGACGGCGTCGGGGCCACCTACGCCAAGCTCTACAGGGAGGCCGGCGTCAAGGCGATTTTCCAGGGGGGCGAGGAGGCCTCGGTGGCGCAGGTGTCGTTCAACGCCCTGTGCAACTACGATGAGGCCGTCGGCAAGGACAGCGCCAGGGTGGTCTCGTGCAACACGACGGGGCTCCTGAGGTCCATATGCGCTATAAACTCAGCGGTGGGGGTCAGGGCGGTTAACGCGTTCCTCGTCAGGAGGGCCGCAGACATGCATGAGGTCAAGAGGGGCCCCATAAACTCAGTCGTGCTCAACCCGCCTAAGGTACCCAGCCACCACGCGGGCGACGTGAGGTCCGTGCTCCCCTGGCTTGACATAACTACAGCAGCCGTGGTGGTGCCCACCACCCTAATGCACGTCCACTACGTGACAATGAAGCTCAGGGGAGAGGCCTCAAGGGAGGAGGTGCTCGACGCCCTGAGGTCGTCGCCGAGGATACTTGTGGTCAGCGCCTCAAAGTCCGGCGTGGAGAGCACCTCCCAGATCGTTGACGCGGCTAGGCACGTTAGGCCCAGGGGTGACGTGCCTGAGCTCGTGGTGTTTGAGGAGAGCGTCTTATCCAAGGGGGACGAGGTGTCCTTCGTACAGGCCGTCCACCAGGAGTCCATAGTGGTGCCAGAGAACGTAGATGCCGTAAGGGCGCTCACAGGCCTCAGCGACGGCGAGCAGTCAGTTAAGTTAACCAACTATGCCCTAGGCATTGGAAAGCTGCCGGGGCTCTCCTTTTGAACTAGATAAACTAGATAATACCTGTCACACCTTATTATAACGCGCTGTTTCTAAAGAGGGGAAGAGAAAACATATTAGGCTGTTTTAGTAATACAAAATCCTAGGCGCCAGACATGACAAGGAGTAGGAGGTCAATTTCAGATATAGTTGCAGTAGTTATGTTAATAATAATAGCAATAGCCGCCGCGGTCCTTATATATGCCTGGCTCAGCGGCCTTGTAGGCGGCGTTCACGCTAGCAATGCAGGCTTATACACGAGGATAGAGATAGTTGGAGGAAACGTGACTTATTCAAGTGAAAAGTATATGGTCTACGCTGCTGTTGAAAACATAGGCGGAACTGCGGCCACCATTAACTACATGGCTGTTGAGAACGTGACCACTTCCTCTGTTATATGCAGCACGTCCTCGCCAACGTCTTCCTCTCCAACTTCAACTACCACACCTTCAACTACCATACCTCCAGGCAAGAGCGTTACCCT